>DASQTN010000586.1:0-3402 GCA_035641895.1 Chryseolinea sp.
GAACACCAAGCCTGGCGTTAATAACCGGAAAATGTGCTTGAGCTTATCGAACTCGACCGAGCGCAGCGAGTAGGCGGGCGCTAATGCAGAAAATGGAATTCCTACATGAAGGCAAGCCAAAGCAATCAGGGCATGTTCTATACTGTTTCCTGAAAGTACTACAACTGGCCGTTGCGTCGTTAGATTCCTGTTTAACAGTGCCTGCGAAATATTGATAACTTTTTTGAAGACCTCCGTATAGGTCAGCGATTCCCATTCGTCGCTGGTTGTTCGCGATGGCTGGGCGAGAAATATTTTATCAGGCCGAACTTTTGCCCAGTGAGCTAAATGGCCAGTCAACCGGTGGGCTGTTGGCTCAAGTACTTCAGTTGATCTCATTAAGATGGAACCATCCGGTCTGACTTCCTTTATTATCGTGGTATCGATTGTGTTGTGTTGCATGTTACTCCCCTACTTTCTTCGCTTTTCCTGCAAGAAAATCAGTCATTCTTCCTTTTGCCTCGGGTTCGTTCGCCGAAATCGCGGCGATGAGACTTTCCAACATGGAGGCTTGCTCCTGTGAACTGTCAGTGATTCGAGGCAATACGTGCATCAAGGCATAGTTTGTAATGGGTGTGTTACACGAAATTTTCGCGGCGAGTTCAATTCCTTTAGCCAACCCCTGGCCAGGGGGCGTGATGTATTGAGAAATTCCCATGTTCATCCCTTCCTGCGCTGTGATTACCCTTCCGGTGAACATCATGTCAGCCATGCGCGCCATCCCAATCAGCTTGGGTACCCGAACAGCAGCTCCACCGCCAACAAAAATTCCGCGCTGACCTTCGGGTAAAGCATAGAAGGCGGATTCCTCAGCAACACGAATGTGACAAGCACTAGCCAATTCGAGACCGCCGCCTACACAAGCCCCATGAATCACTGCCACAACAGGAACTGTTCCAAATTGTACTTTATCCATAGCGCGATGCCACATCCTGCTGTGATTAAATCCCTGCACCACATCTCGGTCTGTGAGCTCGGAAAGATCAAGACCTGCACTGAAATGCTTTCCTTCACCATAAATTACAGCACACTTTACACCTTCGGGTACGTTGGAAAAGACTTGTTCTATCTCCAGAACCATTGTATCATTCATCGCATTCCTTTTTTCGGGCCGGTTCAAACGCACAAGTAAGATCTCTCCTTTCCTCTCGATTGTCAAGGTGACACGTATCTCTTTTCCATCGGATATACTCATATTGCTGCAATTTAATTAAATCAATATTTCATTTTCATCAGCGATCGTCAATGGCGTTTTGTCGCGAAGACGGTCATGCAACCCGCACGTCTTCCTTAATTCATAATGGAAAAAGAACTTCATGGTCTCTATCTTAGATCGATAAAATATTCGCTCGTCGTCCGCTCCAGGCATCTTCTCCAGCCATTTCGTTGCAACAATTGCCTGCCTCAGCCATTGCCACGCGATGCATACAATTCCAAATACCTCCATGTATAAATTCGCATCCATCAAAAATATTTCAGAATCAAGTTCCTTTTGCGCAAGCAAATGTTCTGTAGTGTGTCGAATTGCCTCAACTTCCGAATTCAGCCACTCGCTATACCTCAAAAGATCCTGGTGTAGTGCAGCGTCGTCAACCACAATTTTCGCTTCCATCATCCATAGCTCAAGCGTCCGACCCTTGCGTGAACCTATTTGTCTTCCCAGTAATCCCTGTGATTGAATACCAGATGTTCCTTCATACAAGCTCATGATGCGAACATCCCTTGCTAATTGCTCTAAAATAAAATCTTCCGTGTAGCCATAGCCTCCCAATACTTGTAATCCATTATTTACAGCTACTGCACCCATTTCTGCGCCAACAGTCTTTGCTACAGGTGTAAGTAAGTCTAGAAGATCCCGGTAACGACCACGCTCCACGCCGTCGGAAACAGCTTCGAGATCTGCATATTTATTACACTGTATAACAAGGCAAAGCACGCCTTCAGCGATCGATTTCTGAAGAAGCAACATCCTGCGCACGTCTGGGTGCTTGATAATAAAAACTGGCTCACCAGTCAAATCTTTATTATTTAACCTTCGTCCCTGTTGCCTTTCATTTGCATATTCCAATGACGAATAATATGCCGCTGTCGCAATGTAACTTCCCGCCAGGCCAACTCCCAACCTGAATGAATTCATCATTTGAAACATATACGTGAGTCCCATATTTGGTTCCCCTAACAGGTGACCAATACAATTCTCTTCATTTCCGAATTCGAGATGCATGGTCGGTGTGCTACGTTGTCCCATCTTATGATATATTCCAATTGAACTAACGTCATTACTAACAAGTGAATGCGGGAGCGCTGAACTCCTTTTCTTAGGAACGACAAACAGTGAAATGCCTTTGACACCAGCCGGAGCGCCGCTTATTCTTGCCAGTACGAGGTGCACAATATTTTCTGTAATGTCATGATCACCTGCGGAAATAAAAATCTTTTGCCCTTTGATTTTAAAAGTCCCATCGCTGTCCGGATAAGCAGTCGTCATGATATTCGACAGCGAACTGCCAGCCTGCGCTTCTGAAAGACACATAGTCGCGGCCCATGTACCTGTTAATATTTTTTTCAGGTAGAGTGTTTTTTTTTCATCAGACCCAATCGCATCAATAAGTTTTGCGGCGCCCGTCGAAAGACTCGTGAACATCTCAAAACCGTTGTGAGCATTTCCAATGATGAAGTCGGCCGCAGCAAAAACTGTGTTGGGAAGTTGTATACCGCCATGAGAGTCATCGAACGTAGAGGCCAGCAGACCGCTCCTGCTGAATTCGTGATAGTAGTCGTGAAGTGCAGGATGAACTTTTACGATTCCACCTTCGAGCTGAGGTGGATGACGATCTCCGTCTTTCAAAAATGGGCGTAAATATTTTTTCGCAATAGCTTCGGCAGTTTCCAAAACCAAATCAAATGCCTGTTTGTCGTGTCTTGAAAAGCGCTCGTGCTTTGTCAATTCGAGTACATCAAATACCTCGTACAATATGAATTGTAAATTCCGCAGTGAATACAATTTCCTTGTCATTTCGAATTTATTTCTTTTGCCAACCGCGCAACCGTTTCGTTATAAGTTGAATAACTTATCCAGTAAAATAAAAGTGCAAACGCACCACCGATCGTAAATAACGCAGTCATTGAAAACCGAATAGCGTTCTCATCGAGAAATATATAGTCATTAAATACTGCAACGATCGTTGGACCAAGTCCGAGTCCGATAATATTGATGAGGAAAAGAAAAATTGCTGACGCCAACGCTCTTACTTGATTTGGCATCAGCTCCTGTACAGCAGTAGTACTGGCTCCCATTGGGGCGGCAAGAAAAAACGACGGTACGGCGAGCAAGGCTAAGACTATGTTTGGATTGTTCACCAA
>DASQTN010000587.1:0-3047 GCA_035641895.1 Chryseolinea sp.
ATCATGGTTATTAAGAATCCAAGCTGCCTTTTTCGATGTAGTTCCATCTGGCACTTTAATGCCCGCCGAGGATTCAAAACTTGAAAGACAATTTTCACAGAAGCAGGTTTCAGGTAATATAGGCTCGGGATCTTCAAACTGTGCATGCCAATGCAGGTAGTCCATCCATATTCCGTCAAGGTCGAATTTCCGAAGAAGGTCTTTCAACTCATTTATTCTATGCTGCTTGAACCCGGGCTCTGATGGGCATACTCCCATGAACCATGTTGCGGGTTTTACTTTCTCTCCATTGCTGTCAATAGGCCATGCTTCGGGATGCTGATCGACGTATTGCTTGCCATTCAAGGTTGCAAATTCTGCAAACACTTTAAGTCCTTCTAACTTTGCGTGCTCCATCATTCCCGCATTAATTGATCCATGATGCAGGAAGATTGCATTCACTCCAATTTCATTTAACCTGATATTTTTTTTCCAGAAGGGCTCAGGACTCCCATAAATTCCACGGATTTCAATTGGATGTTTTGAAATGGTCGAAGGCGGAATTTTTTTATAGCCAATGTTGAACGCCGTTGTGGCAAATAAAGCCGCGACGAATGTGATTACAAGCGCACGAGTTTTTAATGTCGTTTTCTTCACATTTTTTATCTGTTTTCTGCCTTATAGATTGATCATTTTGTCACTCTCTCATTCAGACGCCTCTCAATGATCACATGCAAGAAGCGAGAAATTGAATGAATATGGCGAATTTTTGCTCAACCTTTTTTAACATTTGCCTTAGCCAGCATCAAATGATCCAGTAATATCACCCTAATTTCTTCGTCGCATTTTGTTTGCTTTACCTTGTCAATTAAAGCATCGATTTCCGTAAACACTACTTGGAATGACGAAATTGCATTCGCAATTGCTTCCATATCAAGTTTGCTTCTTTCTTGTTGCATAGCGTTTACGGTCGTTTGTGTTTGCTTGTCTAATATCTCAAATAATAATTGATTACTCTTTTTTCTATACTCGACGTTGTTCCGACACTTACCGATGTTCACTAGAAACTCGCTAATCTTTGCTTGCGGCAACATGCCAATCTTATCCTCTATCTCTTCAAGCGTATTTGTATCGCATTTGCTGGTATCCTGGCCGTAGACAGTCATCGACATTGATATCAACATTGACAGAATTAGATATTTGTACATTTTTTTTGAAGTTTTTGATATTGCATATTGATCGTTTCCGTATGAATTGCACATACTGTAAACTGTAGGGTATAAAACTTACCTGGTTAGTCAAGTGCAAGTATAGTTTCCTAATAAATATACAAATGGATTTTAATAAATGGCTCGTGTTCTTTTAGTATTAGCCGGATCAACGTGATGTTCGATCTCAAAATTGGGAGTACGCCACAAGGTTATCAGCAAACGCACCAACGGAGGTCCGCGCGCTTAATCCCTGAATAACGAAATGTGGCACATTGAATCTAAAGAGCGGATAGTCTTTGTCTATTCTTTTGACGAGGACCGGATGACCATCGACGTATTTTTAATAGAGGTGCGCCTTTGGTTTTAAAGGTGGAAAGAAATCCCTAACGTTGACAATCTTGCGTACTTCCATACCCCCAAATGTTTTAACCAGCGATGGCAGTTACTCTACATTCAACATCCATGTACCATCTTGGAACCACATTTTCTCCAGAAGCTGTAACGTTCCTGAAAGTTGTAATGACGCGATATAATTTTCAACTAAATTAAGGAATTGAGGATCATCTGAAGGTAATGCCATTCCGATAGGTTCAATGGTTAATGGCTTATCGGAAGTAACAAGATCCTTGCCTTGGTTTTTCATTAAAGTAATAACACAAATCGGTTTGTCTGCTACCAAGGCATCAGCCTTATCGTTTATTACCATTGTAACCCCATCATTGTAATTATCGACCAGGATCAACTCATGTTTGGGCATATGATTTTTAACAAACTCCACACTTGTCGATCCTTTAAGCGTGACGATCCTATATTTTTTTTCGGTGGTCGCGGTCGCTGCTGAAATTTCTTCGATCAGTTTTGATTTAGTAAGAATAGCTTTGCCTGACAGTATATACGGTCCTGCAAAAAGCACTTCTAAATTTCGTTCGGGTGTCATGGTCATGCCCGACATGATGGCGTCGACTTTGCCGGTTTTGAGAGCTCCAATCAAATCTGAAAAAGGCATTTCAACTAGCTTTAGCTTTACACCCATGTTTTTTGCAAGCGCTTTCGCCAAATCAACTTCGTATCCAATCAACTCTCCATTCTTCGCCTTCATGCTGAATGGAGGCTGGTTTCCCGTCGTCCCGACTCGTAACTCACTTTTTTTAAGGATTGTTGATAGAACCTTTTGCGGAAATGCTGGCAAAGAAATAGAGACCATTAAAACAACAATGGCTAAATACCGCGATACGCTTCTCATGTTAATGTGGGTTTAGTGAACTAGTAGAGTTAGTCTGATATTTTCGTAGTAATCAGACCAAGATAGTAAAAGGCGCTAATTATCCATCTGTTCCAGCTATTAACATCTTATGTTTTTATCAGTGGATGTTTGTGTGCCTGACCGTATGGATACGATAATGTTATTATTTTCATTTGATTACATAAAAGCCCAAAATCAGTCCGCCGATGATAAGGCCAATATTAATCAACGAAAAATAGTTGCGGAAACTTTTCTTGAAAATCACCAAAATTAGCTGTAGGAATAGTACGCAGATAAACGCAGCCTTAATGAATTGAATAACGAGTATCACAATTCCAGGGCCAATTCCTGCTTGTCCATCAGAGTTGTTATCAACAGGGTTATTTTTCAGGACGGTGTGAAAATACATGAGTATCAATGTCGATAGAATGAAATACTGGAGATTATATTGTTTGTTAATCGCATAAAATGGGAGTGAATATCATACAGCGGAGTGGAATGTTTAGCCGAGGGCTGCATTAATGTCCACGTTGCGTGACTAAGTTAAGAACCAACCTGAATTTGGGCACAAAAGACGCGATTACTTTAAACATCTTGTTATCGGGAGTTCATCA
>DASQTN010000588.1:0-3478 GCA_035641895.1 Chryseolinea sp.
CAAATGATAATAGAATGAGATATCGGGGGGCGTCAGACTAAAAATAGAAAAGAAGCAGTGTAAAACAAACATTGGACTGCATCAGTATCAACATTTTACCTTTTATTTTTTCCGCTGGGTTTACGCAAACGTTAGCATTAATAGTTGGTCGCTACTTGGTTTTTGAAATGAAGGTAATTTGAGTCTTATCATAAAAGGAAGGTATGATAGAAATTTCTGCAATGCTTTTTTCAACTCTGAAATGACTGATAACAAAAAGGGAGCCCATCAGCTCCCTAAAGTTTCCGATTGATGAATTGATAAGTTGTTAATCTTCGGCAATGGAGATGTTTGTAGGAAGCCGTTCACGCACCGCGAGATACTCTTCTCTCGTTGTCTCGTAAAAATCTTTTCCAAACATTTCATGTGCTCTTTCCTGATACAGCCTGATGTAACCTTCTTTAATATGGAAGTAGTTCGACAAATAGGATGAATAGGTTGCGTTGTCGTTTATCCTGGCACTTACAACACAACGCTCCGCCGTTCCCTGATGAAGATGGTTGGTTACAAATTCATAAACTTTTTGTTGATTGGTCGGATCTTCCTTCAAGCCGAGTTCGATCTTTAATAAGTTTTCTTTCGAAATCTTGTTGACATCCGGCAGTACAACCTTTTTACGATCTGGCGGTAGCATATGTACAATTTCAACACGTTCGCCGATGGCGGTTTGCCCAACATACAGAAGCTTTCGACGGTCTTCTTCCCTCAAGGCTGTATGAATTTTCCGAATGAATTCCATCGGTTGCTCTTTATCCACCATCATTACTATCGGGTCGCTTTTGGGATAATCGCTATCCTGGATACGCTTAATTTCCTCCGGACTCGATGGCTTGTCGCCAATATACAGCACACTATTCTGGACGGTAAAAATGAGCGCGTTTGATAAATCTCCATCGAACTTATAGCCACTGGCAGGCAACGTAGGAACTTCAATGGATGGAACACCTTGCGGTAACCCGTCGCGGACGGAAATTTGCTCGTCCATTTTGGAATTACACTGAATGATTATCGCACCGGCAAGAATCATTGTGATCATAGCTAAACCAACTCGTGTACGGCCAGCCCATCCTGATTTTTTATTGGTCATCATAGTTATTCTTTTTTTGATAAATGAAAAATTAAAATTGTGTACCAACTCGTGAGAGTTGTTGCTGATCAACTGCCTTAATAGCAAAGATTGGTACGCTGAAACGGAATAACCTGACTGTATGATTTTTCTATCGGCTATGTATTCATGGGTTGTTTTTAGGGATTTAAGAAGCTGCCATATTGCTGGGTTGAACCAGAACAAAGCAGCGACGATCTGAATATATAATAAATCAATGGTGTGCTTCTCCTGAACATGTATTCGCTCGTGCTCAAGGATTTGCCGGAAATCTGCACTTTCGGAAAATCGCGTGTGAACGAAAACGTAGTTCAAAAATGAGAATGGCGCCGTCGGACTTGAAATCTTCACGATTTTCACGCCGTCTATTTCCATCACGTCGTGGCTCGTTAATAACTTCATGATCCAACGTATGGACCATACGGTCCTTGAAATGCAAATCACAATCCCGATCGCGTAAATCAGCACTGCAAAATTAAGCCAGTTGCCGGAAGAGGTGGAAGCCGCTGACGCAGAACGATTGTTTCCAATTTCAAACTCCCATGATCCCATGGCGTCATAGTATGACCTTGATAAATTGGAGAATTGGGCCAATTGCTGATCAACAGTAGTATCCGACAAATCGCGGAACTCAAAGTCGATGAGTGGAAGTACCAACGCCAACACCGGAATTAAAAGCAAAATGAAACGGTTAAAGTGAAAGAACGTTTCCCGGCTCAGCATGCACTTATATACGAGGTAAAACGCGATGAGCAAAACACTCGATTCGATGATGTAAACAATGAGATCACGCATCTCTTTTTGCTTTAAGTTCTTCAAGCATTTTCATCACTTCGTCTAATTCTTTTTCATCGAGCTTTTTACTTTCAGAAAAAAAACTGACTACCTCTCGCAATGAATTATTATAGTAGTCTTTAAGGAGGCGTGAAAGCTGCCCCTTACTGTATTCGTCGCGCGATATTAATGGATGATATTTATGCGTATTACCGTAAGCGGTAAAACCAACTATCTCCTTTTGTACCAATACCCGCACAATTGTCGAGACTGAGTTGTAGGGAGGTTTGGGGTCGGGAAATTGCTCGATGATATCCTTGATAAAACCTTCACCAATTTCCCAGAGGATTTTCATGATCCTCTCTTCCGCTTTTGTCAGCGTTACCATAGCTATAAGTTGTTTTTGTTGTTCAGCAAGAGAAAGGTATAACTTATTTTTAAGTTACCAAACTTAATTTTAAGTTATTTAACTTATTTTTAAGGCCGAACCGCTATATCGATACGGAAAGGGTTGAAAATCTGGTCGTTACTCAATGTGCGGCGATTAACGAACGCTCGAGAAGTAATTATTGGAACAGCCCATTTCAAAGAATCTTTAAAGAAGGCGGTTTTTTATTTTGTTCCTGTTCAATAATGTTTACTAAATATATCTAAGTTGATGATGCTGCGCTCAACAGTGTGTAATGACTTAAAAATAATACTTATCATATATGTCAAAGGAAGATTCTTCTATCAAACGAATCAATGCCGAGGAATGGGAACAAGCCTGGCAAGCACATTGGAAAAAAGCGCAGCTCAACTACGAACTTCCTCCCTCCGATAAAAATGCCGCGAATGATGAACGTCAATTCCTGACGGAGCAACGAAGCAAGGAAAAAGAACTTAAAAGGTTAGCGCGTATAAACAAGGAGTTTGAAATGGGCTTTAAGAAACTTGGCCGCCTCGGACCTGCTGTGACGGTATTCGGTTCCGCGCGTTTCAAACCCGGTGAACCTTTTTATGAACTATCACGAAAAACCGGAAATGCATTTTCCAAAGCTGGGTTTACCGTATTGACCGGTGGTGGCCCCGGCGCAATGGAAGCGGCCAACAGGGGCGCACATGAAGCAGGTGGTCCGACGTATGGGTTAAATATTAAACTGCCCCACGAGCAACAGATCAACCCCTATGTGACGGATAGTTTCGAATTCAATTACTTTTTTGTGCGTAAGGTCATGCTGGTGAAATACTCCTGTGCATTTATCGTAATGCCTGGCGGACTGGGAACATTGGACGAACTATTTGAAGCTGCCACACTCATTCAATGTCAAAAAATCGGACCCTTCCCGTTGATCCTGATCGGGCAGGAATTCTGGAGCGGTCTGCGTGATTTTATTTCCTTCATGGCCTCTCAAGGCGTTTTTACACAACAAGAAATAGGCTTTTCGCGGATTGTTGACACACCGGAGGAAGCTGTGAAATTGGTTTTACAGAGTTTTCCAGAAAATTTTATTAAGGATCTCAAACCTTCGCCTGCCCCAAAAACGAAAAAAAAATAAAACGATTTTAAAATGAAAATTA
>DASQTN010000589.1:0-16367 GCA_035641895.1 Chryseolinea sp.
GAATATGGTCGAAATAACGGTTAATACTTTCATTACCTCATTCATTCGTGTGTTCATTGCATTAATATGAATATCGAGGAGGCTGGACGTCAAATCCTTGTATGTGTCCAGAGAATCGATAAGGTGGGCAACGTGATCATAAACGTCGGCGAAGTATCGAAGATTTTCTTCCTGAACGAATTCTGATTCTCCTTTAACGACTTTACCCAAGGCTTCACGCAGGGGATAAAGTGCTTTTCGCAGGAAGATCAACTCTTTCTTCAGTGATTGGATATCATGAAAAGTTTGTGTGGTCGGATTTTCATAAACATTGTCCTCAGTTTCTTCTATTAGATCACCGATACGGTCGAGTACATTATAATAATTATCAACAATGATATCGATCAGTCTGTAGAGTAAGTAGTCAGCTTGTTTTTTCCTGACTTTACCCTGATCCAGCCGAATTCTTTCCCGAAATCCGTCGAACAGATCTCCTTCTTTTTCCTGAAATGAAAGGAGGAAATCGCGGCCCAGCACAAAACTTATCTGTTCATAATCGATGTCCGAGCAGGTTAAGTCGATCTTGTAAAGCATCTTTAACGTAAAGAAAAGGTAGTCGTCAAACTCTTCGGCTTTGGGGCGTTGGTCATTTAATACGTCTTCAATCAACAAAGAATGCAAGGAAAAATGGGACTGAAGTTTTTCCAAAGTTTCCATACTGCTTAAACCGTCGACGTTAATCCAGTTAACACGCTCGGGCTGCAGTTTTTGAAGCAATTCTTCAGGGGCAAGGCTATCAATTTTACTGTAGGCCTCCCGGTTATAGGATATTAGCTCAAGAATAACTTTTGGGACGGCGGGGGATAGGGGTGTAGATTTTCTCTTGCTCACAGAATAAGTTTGAAGTTTGAGGTTCGAGGTTTTAAGTTTGAGGGTTGAAGTTGGTAGTTTGCGAAGAAAGTTACCATTTCATCCGGAGTTTGTATAAGAACCTTACGAATTTCTACTCTGAGGCAGCTTCAACTTTGAGCTTTGAGCTTTAAACTTTTTTGTATTATTGCGCCGCATGCCTTTACGTCTGGACGATATAAAAGCCCCGATAACCCGAGAGATGGAGGAGTTCGAACCGAAGTTCCGGGCTTCCATGAAAAGCAACGTTCTGTTGCTGGATAAAATTATGACCTACATTGTAAAGCGAAAAGGCAAACAGATGCGACCGATGTTTGTCTTTTTGTCGGCAGGTACATGTGGAAAAATCAGTGAATCGACTTTTCGGGGTGCTTCGTTAATAGAATTACTTCATACCGCTGCCCTCGTACACGACGACGTTGTGGATGAGGCTAATTATCGGCGTGGATATTTCTCTGTCAATGCTCTCTGGAAAAACAAAGTGGCTGTTTTGGTAGGAGATTTTCTGCTCACCCGGGGACTAATGTTGTCGGTAGAGAATAAAGATTTTAACCTGCTTCGTATTGTCACCGATGCCGTTCGCGAAATGAGTGAGGGGGAATTGCTTCAGATTGAAAAGTCACGACAGCTCGATATCACTGAAGCTGTCTATTACGAAATTATTCGCCAAAAAACGGCGTCATTGATTGCCTCATGTTGCGCGGTTGGCGCAAGTTCGGGCGGGGCGAATGAGGAGGTTGTCGAAACGATGCGGAAGTTTGGTGAAAAGATTGGAATGGCATTTCAAATCAAGGATGATTTATTCGATTATGGTGAACAGGAAATTGGTAAGCCGGTTGGTATTGACATTAAGGAAAAAAAGATGACGCTTCCATTAATTTATGCTTTGTCGAAAGCGGGATGGGCTGAAAAAAGAAAAATTATTAACATCGTAAAAAACGAGAGTGAGCAACCCCGTAAAGTAAAAGAGGTTATCCAATTTGTGAAAAACTCCGGTGGCTTAGAATATGCAATAACGGTGATGAATAGACATCATCACGAGGCGATGATTTTATTAAAGGACTTTCCAGAAAGCGAGTACAAGCAATCGCTTATCCAGCTTGTACAATTTACCATAGAAAGGAATAACTAAATCCTGAAGTCCCAGAGCCATACCCACATTACTGAATTTTTGCTGCCCGAGATCCATCGGCCTGGCCACTGGATAATTTTTTTATCGCAGAGAAAAATACAAGAGGAGATTCACGCGGTTCCGCTGAGCCAACGTTTAAGGAAATTCGGCGATCTCAGCATGCACTAATTGTCGGCGGATCTCCACGACAAAAAGTTCGACATCAGTACTTCGATTAATCTTTTAGTCCACAATTTCTTGTTGAAGGTGTACGGCTATTTAGCTTCAAAAAGCAGGACCAATCCCGAAAGCAAAAAGCTTAACGCTAAACTGTTGCCAGCCCTGCATTAAGCTCTTACCTACCTAAACCTGTTTAAAATTACTGCAATACTATTCTGGATCTGCCGGCTTCAAGCACAGCATAGTCTTTTAGCGACTGATAAGTTTGTGCATCTAATGCGGCTAACGCCGGCCCTGAATTTTCAGGATTAAATGCGCCGTCGTTCGCCCACCACTTTTTAGCGTTTTCCCTGGCTGATGTTTTATCGATCTGTTCGAAAAGATTGATACATGAATCGGAAATCATCCACGGCTTGTCGACGCTACTGTATTTTTCAAAAATCATGTTCCGCATTTGCGTACCGGAAGGCTGGTTTTTAAAATGCGATACCGTGTAGGACATCGTTTCCGGCTCGGTCATTACCATGTCCCAATACTTTTTTGAAGTCACCACCTGGGCGGTGGTGAGCATAAAACCAAACCCCTCTTCTATCGATTCTTTAGTAATTGGGCATTTTGCCTTCAAAACGGGTTTTTTCTTTTTGCCCAAGAGCTTGTCAAGGAATGCCATAGTTAAAAAATTTAAGGTTATCGGGTGAATGTCTCTACCATAGATACTCTACACTTGGTGAATAGTTGCATGGTTAGACGATTAAAATCTGAAAAATGTTACAAAAGGTGCTTTTTGGCCAAATTTGGCACTAAAATTTACCCCAGTAAAAGAGCATTCTGTTGCTCTTAGATACGCGCTAAGATTTGGTACTGGCCTTAGACTTCATCAATTCCCTTTCCTTTTGAAATTTCTCGTAATGAATTAAAAACTCTTCTAGCTTGTCCGCTGGTATCTTTTTGCCAATAATTTTCTTTTTTGAGTCGAGGACATATAGCGATGGGGTGGTTATGGCATCATAAAGGTCCTGATAGGGCCCGACATAGGTTCGCGGTCCGTTCACCGTAATCCACTTCATATTCATTTCCTTGATGTAATCACGCATTTTAGCCATCGACGTATCTGCACTTACCGCATATACCTCGACATCAAATTTTTTCTTATTGTACAACGAAACAAGAACAGGCGTTTCGGTTTTACAATGACCACAGTCAGGGTCAAAGATGAACAACACCGTGTATTTATTTTTGATGTCATACATGGACCGCGGTTTCAAATTTGCATCCTGCATAATCAGGTTTGGCCCGGTTTTTCCCACCAAACTTTTACGCAACCGGTCCGCATGTTCCTTCAGATTTTTTTTCATCTTATCGTTAACCCAGAAATCCATTTCGCCAGTTGCAAAATATTTGTCATAAAGATTAACATAAATGGCATCAAGGCCCATGATCTCCGGCTGCTGATATTTCGAAATACTTGTCCATACAGCATATTTATATGTTTCCTGATTTTTCTTTGCTTTGCTTACAATTTTGTCTACCGCCTTCGTTAGCGAATCCGGCTGCTGAATGAAAAGCTTATCCAGGTATTCGTTGATTTTATCTCGGTAAATTGGTTTTGGCATCTGGAGAAATGCATCGTCTGCCAGGTCCATATGATCAAAGAAATGTTCGCGGTACCATCTTAACTGGAATGTACTGTCAATAGATCCATCCGCTTTTTTGGGTGGAGCCGGTACCACTACCGGTTGATTTGATTTCAGAATTCTTGCCGTCAACGTAGTAGGATGTTTTTTGACGAGTTCATCCTGATATCCCACAACCTTTTCATTTATTTTGGAATACGCCTTCCTCGCCTCTGTCTTTTTTTCTTCTGCTAACGTGCTGTCTTGAATAATCTTGGTATAAGGCTCTGCTTCCATGTAGCGCTCCTTATTAAAAATCATATTCTCAAAAAACAGTTTGTTATCTTCATCGCCCGTGACCCGCATATTTTGTATGTATTCCTTACGATCCGTCGACATGGAAAAATGCTGATCATGTCCCATCAAAAGATCGAATTGTTTGTTCTTGCCAAGCACTAAAAAATAAACCCCTTGACGTAATGTATTCTTCCCCTCAAAAACAAATTCTCCGACACCGTTGACTTGAGCAGTGTCCTTAATGTACGTGGCTTCACCGTAAAAATGTCCCAAGTAAACAATGGTATCTTTTAAGCCATTGATTTTGAATTGCAGCTGGTATCCCGGTTGAGCTATTGACCAAGAGGAAATTAATAGTGCGGATATAAAAAATAATAACCTCATATACTTTTGGATTCTAACAACAAAATTGAACAAAATATTCATGTGGTTCAATGGCAATTAACAGACCAAAAAGTACATTGGTAGAAGACAGCTTAAAATAAGGTTAAAAGTTTTCTATATAAGGTTCGGCTTTCAGTCAACAAAGCTCTAAACTTGACCTTTAAAAGGTATTAAGAAATGTCTTTAAGGCTGCAGAATTTAACGAAGATTTACGGCTCACAGAAAGCCGTTAATGACATTTCGTTCGAGATAAAGGCCGGCGAAATTGTTGGCTTTCTGGGACCGAATGGGGCTGGTAAGTCAACGACCATGAAAATAGCAACGTGCTACCTTCCTCCAACTTCGGGAGCGGCCTGGGTAGGTGGGTTCAACGTTGTTGACATGCCAATGGAGGTCAAAAAGATAACCGGCTATCTGCCTGAACATAATCCCCTGTACCTCGATTTATACGTGCATGAGTATTTGAACTTTATCGGGAAGTTATATGGCCTTCGTGGTCAAACGCTGAACGATCGCGTAAAGGAGATCATTGGCCTTTGTGGACTAGGACCGGAACAGAATAAAAAAATTGAGGCGCTGTCCAAGGGTTACAGGCAACGGGTAGGCTTAGCGCAGGCGCTGATACATGACCCAAAAATTTTAATTTTGGATGAACCGACTTCGGGATTGGATCCAAATCAGTTGGTTGAAATTCGTAAGCTGATCAAGACCATCAGCCAGGAGAAGACCGTTGTCTTTTCCACGCATATCATGCAAGAGGTGCAGGCACTATGTGATCGCGTTATTGTAATTAACAAGGGCGAAATTGTGGTCGATGACAAACTTGATCGTATTCTACAAAAGCAAGGCAACGCTGCCATCGTCGTGGTGCAATTCGAAGGGAATGTCAGACTTGATCAATTAAAATTAGTTCGCGGCGTCAGGGATGTTCAGCCGATGGAAGATTTCAGGTACAGGATCATCTCTGAAGAAAATGTTGATCTGAGACCGGAAATATTTCGATTCGCTGCTGATAACAATCTTTCGCTTATTGGATTGAAACAAGAAGAAAATTCCCTGGAAAATATTTTCCGTGATTTGACCGTTGCGCAGAGTACTCCTGAGAAAGAAACATAAATTTGTAGCTTAACCTTTAAGTCAGATACGTGAAAAAAGTTCCCGCAAGTTGGATGCTCATAGTTGATTGCACTTCGCACCCCGTACCTTGTACCTCGTACCTCGTACCTTGAAACCTCGTACCTTGAAAATGTTATGGTCCAAATTTTTCTCAAAGAATTCAACGGTTTCCTTAATTCACTCATTGCATACATTGTCATTGGTGTTTTCCTCACGGCAATTGGGCTTTTGATGTGGGTTTTTCCTGAAACGTCTGTGCTGGAATATGGCTATGCTGATATGGATACTTTATTTCTGTTCGGTCCGTATGTGTTTATATTTTTAGTGCCGGCCATCACCATGAGAACTTTTGCTGAAGAAAAAAAAGCAGGTACGATTGAGTTACTACTGACAAAACCAGTTAGTGACTGGGATATCATCTTGGGAAAATTCTTGGCAAATTTTTTTCTGGTCTTATTTGCCCTACTACCAACGGTCTTATACTATTTTTCAATTTCGTCTCTGGGTAATCCTCCCAATAATATTGATACGCCAGGCGTTATTGGATCCTACATTGGCATTGCATTTTTAGCGGCTGTATTTTGTGCTATTGGTATCCTTGCTTCAAGTTTGACGCCTAACCAGATCGTGGCTTTTATTTTAGCCGCATTCTTTTGTTTCCTTACTTATCTCGGTTTTGATGCAATTTCCGGCCTGGACTTATGGACGACGGATGCATTGTTCATCAAACAATTGGGCGTTCTTTATCATTACGACTCAATGCGAAAAGGTTTGTTGGATACACGCGATGTTGTTTATTTTCTGAGTATTATTTTCCTGATGTTGTCGGTCACTAAACTAACTCTCAGCAGCAGACAATGGTAGCCTGGAAAAGCAAAAAGCTTGGAGATATTTTAACGTTCGCGAATGGTTTCGTGCTTATTATATTGATCAATCTCCTGGTAGGGTTCAAATTCTATCGCATTGATCTTACAGAAGAGAAGCGTTATAGTGTAAAGCCCGAAACTCAAGCTATTCTTGAAAACCTGGAAGACGAAATTCATGTCGAGATTTTTCTCGAAGGAAAATTAAACGCAAGCTTTCAGCGCTTTCAAAAAGCTATTCTGGAAACATTGGAA
The DNA here is from genome assembly GCA_035641895.1 of Chryseolinea sp. Classification (GTDB taxonomy): domain Bacteria; phylum Bacteroidota; class Bacteroidia; order Cytophagales; family Cyclobacteriaceae; genus Chryseolinea. The sequence goes on from DASQTN010000589.1 coordinate 6,708, forward strand.
GAATTCCGAATTTATTCAAAGAATAAAATTACCTATTCAGTTTCCGATCCGGCGTTAGCGAAAAGTGAAAGTGCGCGAAACGAGTTCATGGCAGACCTCGCAAGACGTGGGATCCAGCCGACTAACATCATTGATACTCGGGATGGTCAACGCGAAGAAAAGATCGTTTTCCCCGGCGTAATAATTTCTTACGAAGGCGTTGAGAAAGGTATCATGCTTTTAAAAGGAAATAAGGCCGGAACCCCGGAACAAGAAATCAATCAATCTATTGAAGGTATCGAATACGAAATTATCAGTACAATCTTTAGTCTCATAAATGAGGATAGAAAGCAAATTGCTTTTGTTTCGGGACATGGCGAACTCGACTCGTTGCAAAGTTTTAGCTTGAGAAGCGAGCTGTCTGAAGTCTACGATGTATTCGATACAAAGCTTTCTTCTCAAAACGATTTAAAACGATTTGACGTCCTCATTATAGCAAAGCCGAAGGAATCTTTTTCGGAACCTGATAAATATTTGCTTGACCAATATTTAATGCAGGGTGGAAAAATCCTCTTCCTTATTGATAAAGTGGATGCTTCAATGGACAGCGCGGCGCGTGATGATTACTTTGCCGGTCCCAACAACCTTAATCTGGACGATCAGCTTTTCAAATATGGTGTACGAATAAATCCAGACCTTGTACAAGATCGGCGGTCAGGTATGTATCCCGTTATCACCGGTGAAGTTGGCGGAAGACCCCGAATGCAGTTGATCGAATGGCCCTTCTTTCCCCTCATCAGCGAATTTGCCAACCATCCGATCACAAAAAATCTTGATGCGATCCTGACACGCTTTTGCAACAGTATCGACACCGTTAAGGCGACCGGCATAGAAAAGACACCGCTTTTGATGAGCTCACCGTATTCCAGAAAAATTGCGACACCTGTTCACATCAATGTGAATGAGCTCCGTAAAAACCTCCGGGATTCTGATTACTCCACACGCTTTATTCCCATAGGAATTATTTTGGAGGGAAAGTTTACTTCACTTTACAAAAACCGTTTTCCTCCATCGGGACAGGAATCGTCTAAGATAATTGAAGAAAGTGTTCCTACTAAAATTGTTATTGTGGCTGATGGCGATATAGCGCGCAACGATGTGAACCCACGCAATAGTCAGCCGCAACCTTTAGGATTCGATCCAATGACCAAGACCACATTTGCGAACAAGGACTTCTTGCTGAACACAGTAGCTTATCTCACCGAGGAAAAAGGCTTGATACAAGTTCGCAACAAGGAAGTGAAGATTCGGCCGTTGGATAAAGTCAAACTGAAGGAGGGTCGGGTAAAGTGGCAAGTGCTGAATATTGCCGCTCCATTAATTTTGCTTATCGGCTACGGAATCTTTAGATTTTATTTACGAAAACGGAGATTTGCGAAATTCTGATATGCAGCAAAGAAAAAATAAACGATTGGCAGTCCTTCTTGGTGTACTTTGCTCCATCACGGCCATTGTCTATTATTTGAGCAGTAGGGATGGTTCTATTGAGATCGATAAAAATATATTTAAAAATTATGATCTAAAAAGCATAAATGAGATTATTCTCGAATCCAAGAAAGGGAAGGTTGAACTGAAATTTAACGGCGCAAAGTGGGAGCTCAATAACCAATTCGACGCGGACCCTTCCATGGTTGAAGTTTTATTCGCCACCCTTCAGCAAGCGGAGCCAAAAAGACCTTTGGCAGAGAACATACAGGATTCGGTTTGCAATGAGCTCAGCCAAAATGGGGTTAAAGTGTCTGTGATTGCATCTGGCAAAGCTGAGTCAATATTTTATGCTGGCGGTAACGAACAGAAGACGCAAACGTATTTTTGCACTGCACACGAGGACCGAAAATCATACCTTATGTCTATTCCGGGATACCGCGTTTATACCGCCGGAATATTTGAACTAGAGGAAAAAGATTGGAAGAACAAATACGTGTTCGGCTTCAACTGGAGAAACTTTCAACGTCTGGAAGCGCAGTTTCCGCAAAAACCGGCCGAGAACTTTACTATCGGCATGCAAGACAATTATTTTGCTGTGGAGGGACTGGTGTCGGTCGATACTGCCAAATTGAATGATTTCCTGGACGACGTTTCCCTGCTTACAGTAGATGAATATGTCGACACGGTTAATTTTCGGGAAAGTGGTGCCAAGCCATTACCGGTTATGATCATTACGGTGACAGATATTGGCCGCCGGGTATATACATTGGAATTATATAAGCCGGCCGCCGGTGGCGGAAGTGTAACTGGATTAATAAATGGTGCCGAATGGGCGCTTTTTGATCCTCGTAAAATCCAAACGATATTGAAACCGAAGCCTTTTTTTGAAAAATAAAAACCCAGAAGTCGGGGGAGTTTTGACTTTTATTTCCCGGTTTTATTATTCGGTTTTCTTTATAACTTTACCTCGCTTAAAATGAAACCACTACTTTCCAATGAAGTTTATTGTCAACTCTGCTTATTTGCTTAAGCAACTATCTAATATCAATGGCGTAATCACTACCAACCCAGTAGTTCCCATTTTAGAAAATTTCCTTTTTGAACTTGAAAAGGGAGCTTTAACTGTTACAGCCTCCGATCTTCAAACGTCGATGATTACTGAATTGCAGGTTGAATCAAAAGAAAAAGGAAGCATTGCGGTGCCCGCAAGAATTTTATTGGATACGCTTAAAAATCTGCCGGAACAGCCGGTCACTTTTTCAATCGATGAATCGACTTACAGCATTGAAATAATTTCAGATAACGGGCGATATAAATTGTCCGGCGAAAACGCGACGGATTTCCCTAAGGTTCCGTCAGTATCGAACGACTTTACTGCCGAAATCTCCACTGAGGTTTTAGCACGGGCGATAAACAACACCATTTTTGCCACCAGCAATGACGAACTTCGTCCTGCGATGACGGGAGTATATGTAAATTTGGGGGACAAAAATTCAACGTTTGTCGCAACTGATGGTCATCGCTTGGTCCGGTATCGGAGAGCAGATGTTAAGTCTGAGAATGGGAATTCAATTATTATTCCGCGCAAGGCACTCAATTTGTTGAAGGCTACACTGCCTACAGAGAATACAGAAGTTAGCCTTAACTTCAACATGTCAAACGCCTACTTCAAGTTCGGTAACATAAAAATGATATGCCGGTTAATTGATGAGCGTTTCCCGGATTACGACAATGTAATTCCAACCCAAAATAACATTCAGATGTCGATTGAGCGTACTGACCTCCTGGGCGCGTTGAAACGGATTTCTATTTACGCTAATAAAACCACCCACCAGGTCAGATTGAAAATAACGGGAAGTGAACTTCAAATTTCGGCCGAAGACCTTGATTTTTCAAATGAGGCCAATGAAAGACTTTCATGTGAACATGATGGAGAAGATATCGAAATCGGATTTAATGCCAAGTTCCTCATTGAGATGCTGACCAATATGGATTCTGATAAAATCAAGCTCACCATGTCTGCGCCAAATAAAGCTGGGGTGATTTTGCCAGCGGAAAAAGACAACAGCGAAGACATTCTTATGTTAGTGATGCCGGTGATGTTAAATCAATACGTTTAGCGAACTCCTTTAATTTTTTTTGTTGCAAGCAGCTGAGCCGAAATAGACTCGCCGGTTAAACCGAGTCTATTGTAAATTACTCGCCAGGGTGTCTTAGACTGATGCATCACTTATCGCGCCTCGCCTTCCCAGTTCAATAACTTCCATGTTTTGAATGTTACGTCCATCAATATTAAACCTTACTATCGTCTTGATGGGATGAAAGCCTTGATTACCGGCAGCGCCCGGATTTAAATAAAGCATGTTGTTGAAATTTAGATCGCGCTTTATCCTTAAAATGTGAGAATGGCCACAGATAAAGATATCGGGCACATTTGTTTTCAACATCTTTTTAACACGCGGATTGTAATTAGGAGGGACTCCGCCGATGTGTGTAATCCAAATGTTGATTTCTTCACAGGTAAAAAATAAGTCCTCGGGATATTTTGACTGCAAATCTTTGTCGTCGATGTTTCCAAACACTGCCTTGAAAGGTTTGAATTTTTGAAGTGCATCCGCGACGGCTAAACTTCCAATGTCACCTGCATGCCATAGCTCATCCCGATCTTTAAAATACTCGAAAATTTTAGGGTCCAGATAGCCATGGGTATCAGAAAGTAGTCCTATTCTTACCATAATCCGATTCAATTATGCCACATGATGTGCAATTTCATTAATAATAATTACCAAAATGCAAAATTGTTAATATGGGCAGGTTACAGCGAGGCATCTGAAAGGGATAAAGGGGAATGGTTGGCAAAATTCCTAACGGTTATGTATAATGCGCCGACGGTCGAACAATTTGTAATCAATAATTCAGGTTTTTGCAGATCGTTTTATGTCTTTCAAGAATGCAATAATATAGAGCTCCAACTTCACAAATTAATAACGTTACGCTAGCATTCCTCTTACGTTTATGAAACAATTTTATCTCTTCATTTTTCTCCTTCTTTTATATTCTGTCGCGAACGGACAGGGAGGCAATGGCTTTCCATACGGTAAGGCTACCTATCGTGAGTTGGACATGAAAGTATATGAGCCAGATACTTCAGCGGTGGCGCTCATATTGGATGAATTCGGAGAAGCGTGGTTTGATAACGACAACGACCACAATCTTATGTTTGAATATCACGCCAGGATCAAAATCCTGAAAAAAGGTGGCGTATCCTATGGCACTTTTGAAATTCCACTTAGAAAATCAGAAGGGCGTACTGAGAAGCTCGTCTCTGTCAAGGCGTCTTCTTACAATGTGGAAAATGGTTCAATGCGCGAAACAAAGTTGGAGTATAAAAATGTCTTTTTGGAAAATCAATCGAAGTATTACGATGCAAAAAAATTCGCTATACCAAATGTCAAGGAAGGAAGTGTTATAGAAGTTCATTATAAAGTGGAATCTCCCTTCTTCTACAAGTTCCGCTCGTGGGAATTCCAATCTGAAATTCCAAAATTGCAAAGCGAATTTTGGGCTCTGATTCCGGGTAACTATTTGTACAATGTTTCTTTAAGGGGCTTTTTTAAACTTTCCAAACAGGAAAGTGAATTAGTGAGATTATGTTTCCTCACCGCCGATTGCTCTCGCTTAAAATATGGAATGAAAAATATTCCGGCTTTTTATGAAGAAGAGTTTATGACTGCGAAGGAAAATTTTTTATCTGCAATTAGTTTTGAGCTTTCGCAAATAAATTATTTTGATGGTCGTAAGGATAAGATCACCCAAGAATGGAAGGATGCAGATGAGGAGCTCAGGCAAAGTGCTAAGTTTGGTTTACAAATAAAAAGAGGCAAGGACATCGTAGATGATCACGTTGAGCAACTCATTGCAGGAGAAACCGACCCGCTTCTAAAAGCAAAAAAAATTTACGAATTTATTAAGGGCTGGTACAAATGGAATGATGTCTACGGCGAGTATAGCGAGTTCGGTATTAAAAAATCGTTTGTCTCTAAGACTGGAAATGTTGGCGATATTAATCTTTCACTCATCGCAGCATTAAGATATGCCGAGGTTCCCGTCGAACCTATGTTATTGTCGACCAGACAAAATGGGCTGGTCACAGACATTTATCCGGTACTCAGTGAGTTTAATTATGTTGTGGCCAAGGTCACGATTAACGGTAAAATTTATCTGTTAGACGCGACGGACGATTTTCACCCATTCGGACTTATGCCAGAACGATGTCTTAATGGCAAAGGCCGGGTGATAGGGGATAAGGAATCGTACTGGTTTGACATAAAGCCAACAGACAAAGAGAAGACCACTACAGTGCTTACCCTCCAACTAAGCGACGATGGAATAATAAAAGGGTCAATTCAATACCTGTATGCAGGATATAAAGCGGTGAGTCAACGCAAAAAAATATACAAATTCAGCAGCGTCGAAGAATTCATCGGAGATTTCAAAAACAAAAATCAGGATCTCAACATCAGCGATTTTAAGATTGAGAACTTGGATGATATTTCGAAGCCTCTGATATTTAAGCTGGACGTCGAATTTGGAGATGGTATTTATGGAGGTGATCACTTTTTGTTCAATCCTTTTATTACGGACCAATGGCAGAGAAATCCATTTAAATCTGCAGAACGGTTATATCCGGTTGATTTCGGCGCTCCACTGGAAGAAATTATGATCCTTACACTTGACTATCCCGCAGGATACGAAGTGGACGGATTACCCAATAAGGTAGGGTTGAGCCTTCCACAGGGTGGCGGACGGTTCATTTTTGATATTCAAAACTCAATGAATAAGTTGTCGGTGAATAATTCTTTACTGATTGCCAAACCAGTTTTTACGTCACAAGAGTATCATTACCTCAAAGAAATATTCAATAATGTGTTGGCGGTACAACAGACTGAGTTGGTTTTCAAGAAGAAAAAATAAAAATTACTACCTTTAATCGTTAATCAACGGCTTTGGTCGATTTATTCCGTTGTTGGAACAGTTAAACTTTAACTGTGTTTTAATGGGTAGAGGAATTTTATTTGTTTTACTAAAAAATACTTTGAATATGAGAGTCCTTTTTGTTCTGTTGGTTTGGTTGCTGGCTTTTCAAGTTTCTTTTTCCCAATCTGAACCTGAGACCCTTCAGGAAAATCCTTCATTGCATGAAAGATTTTTGTATATGAAATCCAAATCTCAGTCATACGGTGCGTACAAGGTGGTCAAGGAATCTGTGCTTGACGGCGTTTGGAAGATTGCGCAGGATACTATCGCCGCCAAGGAAGCCTCTATTAAACAAATCCAAGCAAACACAAATAAGCTAAAAGGTGAATTGAACCAGTCTCTTGAGACCGTCAAGGCGAAGGAAAAATCCATGGAAGAGATCACGCACGCCAGCACCCATATTAACGTTATTGGAATCGATTTCAACAAAAGCACTTTTATTACGACCGTAGCCGTGATTGTTGCGGGGCTGCTGGTTATGCTGGGATTGTTGATTGGCCGCATGAAACTTCAAAGCAATTCGCTGAGCGAAAGGAACCTTGCTGTGAGTGCCTTGACGCATGAGTTTGAAGAGTATAAGCAACGGGCAATGGAGCGGCAGACGAAACTGTCGCGTGAACTTCAGGATGAAAGAAATAAACTCCATTCGAGAAATCCGTAGTCAGCCCATACGATAAATAGTAAAGGCATTCCAATCCGGAATGCCTTTTTTTATTTAATCCCATTTCTGGAATCATTTTGACCAATTTGCCTCCAGTGCAAAGTTTTCGGGAAAGCTTTAACTTTCGTTGTAACCTTTCGAACAAGCTTCAGTTTCCCATCCTGAAAATATCGACGCATTTGGAAGCACTTTCGGACAATGCCTTGATGATCAAGGTAAGAGATGGCCATCTTGATACCCTGGGCTTGCTGTTCGCACGCTATAAAAAACCTTTGTTCGGTTTCTTTTACGGCATGAACAGAGATGCTGAACTAAGCGAAGATTTGGTCCAAAATGTTTTTTACCGAATCCTAAAATATCGATATCTGTTTCGGGGAGAAGGTGACTTTAAAACGTGGATGTTTCACATCGCACGAAACGTAAATCACGATAACTTCCGAAAAGATAAAATACGGTTTAAAGATTCTATTGAGGATTGGCAAGAGCGGTTAGGATCGGATGAAAACAGAGCAACGGAATTTCAAAAGGATGAAGAACTCCAACTGCTATCCATGGCCATGGACAGGTTGCCGGAAGACAAACGGGAAATTCTTTTGCTCAGTAAGTACCAGGATAAAAAGTATAAAGAGATCGGCGACATTTTAGGGTGTTCCGAAGGTGCGGTGAAAGTAAAAGTATTCAGAGCCTTGCAAGAATTGAAGGCGGTATACTCGGAATTAGAAAAACACAATTGATGATGGAGACGCAAAAAGTTCAACGATTACTCCTCAAATATAATGCTGGCGAGGCGGACCCTGGTGAAATCAAGGAAATTGAAAACCTTGTCGAACAGGGAAAAATTCAGCTCGACGATATTGAGGGGTTTAAAAAATTGTCAGATCAGATAGTGTCAATACAAACTGCTCATCCTTCACGATCATTGGATGAAAAGTTTCATCAAATGCTGAGAGCGGAAAAAGCAATGGACAAGAAATCCAGCTGGAGAAACATTTTTTCTTCAATAGATTTAATGCCACGTCTTGCTTTCGCATCCATTACATTATTAGTTGGGCTTGCGGTCGGATACATACTACGCTCGCCGGCAAAAGAGGAAGAACAAATTGTTCAGCTAGGCCAGGAGATTAGTGATCTGAAGGAGATGATGATGTTGTCTCTTTTGGAAAAGGAATCAGCAACGGATCGTTTGAAAGCTGTCAGCCTGACGCAGGGAATGGATCAGGTGAGCAAACACGTAACCGGTGCGTTGCTTCAGACACTTAATAACGACGAAAATGTTAACGTGCGTTTGGCCGCGCTTGATGCCTTGAGGCCGTATAGTAAAGATGGTCAGATCCGCGAGGCATTGGTTCGATCGATAGCCTTGCAAAAATCACCCTTGGTTCAAGTTGCTCTTGCAGAACTAATGGCTGAGCTACAAGAGAAAGGTGCCATCAATGAGTTTGAAAAGATTCTGAAGGATGGCGAAACTCCCTCTGATATAAAGAAGAAAATAAGGGAAAGTATGCAGGTAATCTAATACCTGGTTAGCACACAAAATCGAAAACTATGAAATCAAATTTATGGATAGGACTTGTCATGGGCATTTCTTCCCAACTCATGGCTCAAACACATACTGAGAAGATCGTTAAAGAATTTTCTTTTGAAAAGACAGGCGCTCACAACGCACTGATGATCGCCAATATTAACGGCCACATAAAAGTAGAGTCGTACGATGGCGATAAAATTCAGGTTGAAGTGACGAAAAGTATTCAAGGTAAAACACAAGAACGACTTGAAACCGGAAAGACTGAAATCCAGTTAGGGGTTGTTGATCTTGCTGACACTGTTATTCTATACGTTAATAGCCCTTGCAATTATTTTGAAAGAAGCAATCCCAAATCGCGGCATTCGCATATGGGCACAAAGTGGGGCTATGCATGGGACCAACGTGGACGATCTTGCCATGAAAGTTATGAGTATACGATGGATTTCAAGGTGAAAGTTCCCGCTTCGGTAAACTTGCTGGTGAGCACCATTAACAACGGTGACATTGAAATTGAAAATGTAAAGAGCGTAGTAAAAGCCAATAATATTAATGGAAGTATTCGTCTTCACAATCTTATGCGGGAAGCGGAAGCCAGTACCATCAATGGTGACGTGGATGTTGAGTACGTTCAAAATCCGCAACGCGACTGCCGCTTTTATACTTTGAATGGTGACATCAATGCGCTATTTCAAAAAGGACTTGCAGCCAGCATGGGTTTCCAAAGTTTTAATGGTAGCCTTTACACGAACATCAATCAGCTTGAGCTACTTCCTGTGGTAGTTGAGAAAAAGCCACACGACAAAGGGATAAAATACAAAGTAAATGATAACCAGTTTAAAATAGGGTCAGGAGGTGCGTACCTCGATTTCGAAACTTTTAATGGAAATGTCTATGTAAAAGAAAAACTCAATTGAAAAACAAAAACCTCACCACCTAGGCCTCAGCACTTAGAATATTAATAACACTACAA
>DASQTN010000590.1:0-3199 GCA_035641895.1 Chryseolinea sp.
CTTTTATTTTTTAGACGCAGCCTCGAACGTTGTTGCCGAAAGGGAGGAAATACTCGCTTAAGAAAAATGTAAAATTTTCGCGGATGTAGCGATTAATAACAGGATTACGCACTCTTCCCGGGTACGAGTTTGAAAACAGTATTTTCTTCTCCGGTTTTTTTTACGCCGTTCAGCAAAAGGCCCAACCAAGTATTCCTTACGCCGTACCTGTAGCTTAACATCAGGATAATGATACTTGGCACGAAGATGAGAATAAGTTTCAAAGACCAGGTTATGTCATATTGTGCTACCATGATTTGGAAGAAACCGATAATCGGTAAATGGACTAAGTAGCCCCAATAAGAAGCGTCTGACAAATAACGTATGCGCGGGTTGGGTGAAGAGAAAAAGGCGATCATATATCCTATGAAAGCAAAGGCGGTAGTGATAGAGGCAAAAGCATAAATAGCATTTAACACGCCCAGAATGATTGCTGCATTTGAAGGAGAAGGGTCAGCAAGAAGCAGATTTAGTACAATCGACAACGTAATAAATGAGATTCCGAAAATAAGATTTATAGATCTGAATTTCTCTATGGTTTTAAGCAACGTGACCTGACGATAAATAAACCAGCCCAGGGTGAAGTACATTCCGTACAAAATGAAGGGCGCGATTTCCGGTATAACTCCAGAAGCGGATGTGTCGACGCCAAACCAATCTTTCATGCCGAGCATGGGCATCACCATAAGCAATCCAATGACGATGCTTCCCCACCATCTTTCCATAGTGTAACTAAGAAACCGATCTATAGCTCGTCGTAATTTTTCTTTCTTATCAACGCTGTTTACGATCGGCTTGAACATCACCACGCCGGTACAAAAGAGAATGAGGAAATAAAGGAACCACAAATGCATAAACGGAAAACCTTTGCTCAAGACCATATAGGCAGGCAATGCCTCGACAGCCTCGGCGTATGAATTGTTTTTTAGGTATTGAATCCCCCAAACCCATAAATGGAATGTGGTTATGTAAAGAATTGGCCAGAAAATGATAAAAGGAAGAACAAGTCTTTTCGTTCGGTTGGTCACGAATTCCCAAAGTCCTTTCCGAGTGAATAAAAGATGGGCGAAGAATCCAGCCATGAGAAAAAAAGCCTGCATTCTGAAAACATGTGATGCATAAAACAATATGTCCAGCAGCAGGCTGCTTTGAGAATCTTCGGTTATCCAATCCCATTTTGCGTAGGAAATAAATGATTCGATGCCGTGATGAAAAATTCCTATAAGTAATGCAATAGCCCGGGCGGCATCCAAACCATGAAAACGTTCTGTACTCAAAGGACCTAAGTGTATTTCATTTGCGTTTTTCATTCCGATACTTTTTCCAAAGTAACGGAGATAGCAACCATGGGACTGGCAGAATCAATGCGATTCCGCTGAGCTGTAGCATATTTCCCTCCGAGATGTCGGCTTATTGCGACTGAAACCAGCTTTTGAAAGATGATGCTCTAGTTCTGCTCACGTTCAGTGGCGAAGAAATTGCTGAAAAGGATTTAATCAGAATGTCCAGTTTCCCATTAACTCCCTTTTCGAAACCGGACACGATCTGGCGATGAATCAAAGTTTGGCGGTTGAGTCGAAAGAAAGACGAAGCTGGAAGAAAGTTTTCAAGCTTATCCATGGACTGGTCCAACAGGAACTTCTTACCCTCAAGTGTGTAACAAATGATGTAATCACCGTCGACGCTAAAACCTGCTATATCACTATAGGTAAGAAAAAGCTCCTGCTTACCTGATCTAACATTCATGCCACCCTTTTTTATTTTGTTTTCCTCGAGACGATTAATTTCACTAATTCGCCATTGGTTGTAAAAATGGAGGGCAATATAAATTCCATTGATCACCAGAAACCAAACTGAAATGATAAAGATATCATAGGAAAAAAAACTCCCAGGCATTGGTCGGTCCGTGAATGCATAATGAATGATAACCGTTAATGCCACGATAATAAACATCCCAATGAATAGCGTTGTGACAATTTGAACGATCAGTCGCTTAAGTACATTTTCATGAAATGGCATTCTCCTGTCGAGATAGAGAATTATAAAATGGACAGCGGCCCACGCCGCATAACCTTCGAGTGTATCGATGGAGAAGGTGAGTAAAGTTCTCCAGCTAACGGAGATGTTATTATACGTTAGATAGTAGTTAAATACATTTATCAGCGGAATCAATAGCAGAAAAAGCTTTATTTCAGACGTGTGGCGTTTGGTGTCCTTCATTCTGGATGTTCTTTTGTCAAAATAAGAATTTCCGCATTCTTATTCTCTTCAATATCATTAACAAATTAGGCAGTGGCGTATTCATTTATTAAAACGTTTGGATGACGGAGATTAGGTTTCGAAATAGGAAAGGACCAGACCGTATTGCCGTTCATAAACTAAAATTGTCAGATTTTGTTAAGTTTACAACGTATGCATCCCAGTCATCGGACCGATCATGAACTTTTGGACCTGTTAAAGACCGGTGATCGTTTTGCGTTTTCAGTCATCTATGACCGGCATTGTTCCGCATTGTTTCGTACAGCTTATAATATCCTTGGGGACACCGATATTTCAAAGGACGTAGTTCAGGAAGCGTTCATAATGCTTTTTGAAAAAGTCAACGAAAGAGTAATCATCAACCTTCAGGCATATCTCTTTCAAACTGTCAAGTACCAGTGCTTTATGCACCTGCGATCAGGCCGTATTTTTGAAAAACACCTGGATAGAATGAATTTGATTATCGCGGCAAACATCGTCGATGAAGAGATTGAGGCGAAAGAACTTCAGTCCATCATCGACCAGCGTATCGCAACATTACCGGAAAGGTGCCGTGAAGTATTTTATCTCAGTCGGTTTGAATCACTTTCCAATAAAAAAATTGCGGAAAGACTAAAAATTTCCCACAAAACCGTCGAAAATCAAATCACTAAAGCCCTGAAAATTCTGCACTCGTCCGTGAACAAACTGGCGGTCCTTATCCTTTTCGTGGAATTCTAGGGGCATCTCCATCTGTAAAAAAAAAATATTTTCTTAGCGTAGGGGTTATTTCAATCGTGTGCAACTAATGGGCACATGAAGATGACTAAACCTGAATTTCAGAACCTTTTAGACAGGTACCTGAATGGACTGGCTTCGCCAGGCGAAACGAAATTATTGGATCAATTCTTCGATTCATACC
>DASQTN010000591.1:0-2585 GCA_035641895.1 Chryseolinea sp.
AGTTTCTACCGCGGAACGACGCCCAAGCCGGTAACACCAACCATCTACGTTGGAACCGCGGACCTTAATTTCAGCTTAAACGCAAAAACTTCCTTTCAAATCAAACTTCCATTTCAGGCCGTGCAAGGTCGTTTGGCAAATACTTCCGGACTCGGTGATATCTCGCTCTGCATTACGCGTACTTTAATTTCACGCGAAAATTTTGATATAAATTTTTCAGTTGGGGGAAAAATTCCCACCAATAATTCTTCGAAGGATACCGATGGCCTTCCATTGCCAATGTACTATCAGACAAGTTTGGGAACCTATGACTTTATCACCGGCATTTCGTTCATTAATAGGAACTGGCTGTTTGCCACTGGCATTCAAATTCCATTCAACAAAAATGGAAATGAATTTCTTTGGGAAGCATGGCAGGGAACGAGTGAAGAAGCCTACATATTGAATTATAATCAGGCAAATGAATTACAGCGTGGCACTGACATCATGTTTCGTGTAGAAAGAAATTGGCGTTTTTCGCGATTGAATTTTTCACTGGGACTTTTACCGATTTATCGAATCAACAATGATGAAATAAGTCGCTCAAATGGCAGTCGCATCAAACCGGACGGTGCGCAAGGTTTAGCGATGTCAGCCATTTTTACAACAGGATTTAGCCTTGATGTGCGATCGGGATTAAAACTTTTACTAGGCCATAAACTTGTTAAGCGCCATAATAATCCGGATGGACTTACCAGAGAATTTGTTTCAACGCTCGGCTACTATTATAAATTCTGATGAAGAAGAAATATTTCTTTTGTCTGATTATCGTGATGGTTTTGCCTTTTGCCTCACCGGCACAAATTCCATCCGCGACCATGGATTCGTTGTTGTTGGATTCACAATTCGACCAGGCTATCCTCGAAGCCGAAAGGGGTTTAAAATCAACGTCTGATCAAAAACAAAAAGTAATACTGGAAAATAAAAGAGCGGAAGCGCTGATGCGCGCCGGAAGACTGGACGAGGCCGAACGACAGCTGGACAGCATCATGCTGGAAGCGTTGCCACCAGACCTCCTGGCCATTACGCAAACCAATCAGGGTTTTTTGTTTCTCAGCCAGGGACGAAATGACCTTGCGCTTTCAAAATTTCAAGAAGCGATCCTGGTGATGGAAAAGGAGAATATGCAAAACTCTCTTGAAGGCGCTCGGTTGTTATCCTACCTGGGAAGCTTATACCTCGCGACGGGTAAGTATGCTCAGGCCGAAGAGCAGCTAGGCATGGCGTTGTCCATCCGTGAGAAGCTGGTTAGCGAAAACAGCGAGTTAATAGCAGCCTCTTATAATGACCTCGGGCTCGTTTACAATGTACGAGATGCAAATAAGGCGCTCGATTATTACGAAAAAGCATTGGAGATCTATGAAAGAATTCACGGAAAAAATCATTCGAAAACAGCAATTGCCAATACAAACATTGGATTCACATACCGAACTTTGGAATTATATGGGGATGCAGTAACTAATTTCGAATCCGCACTGGCGACGTGGGAAAAAATATATCCGCAACCTCACCCTACAAAAGCCTTCATTCTTTTTAATCTCGGTCAAACCTATTTAAAAATAGGTGACGGAAAATCGACTGAGAAATATTACGAGCTTGCACTTAAGATGTACCGGGAAAGTTATGGCAAAAAGCATCCAGCAATTGCAACAGTATTGAACGCGATAGGCAGTCTGAAAGTGTCTCAAGGAAAATTCACGGAAGGGCTGGATATCTTTCAACAAGCGCTGATATCAAATGTAAGTAATTTTGAGAACGCCACTATATCGGTCAACCCAACCCTAAAGAATTATTATAGCGGCAACACTCTGCTATATTCCCTGCTCAATAAGGCCGAGGCGCTTGAAGCCAGGTATTTCGGTAAGACATTAAAATTTAAAGAACTCGGGTTAGCCGCTAAAACCCTTAACATTTGTGACTCATTAATCGACAACCTTCGACAACAAATAACCAATGAGAGCGACAAAATAACCTTAGGAAATACTGCTACTGATGTCTATGCTGCGGGAGCTCGCATTGCGTACGAAGCGGGACAGGTTGCCGCTGAAAAGAAGTCGTGGTATGAATTGGCATTTTACTTCGCGGAAAAAAGTAAGTCCGCTGTTTTATTGGAAGCTATCTCAGAATCCGACGCTAAATCTTATTCAGGAATCCCTTATGATCAGCTTGAAGAGGAAAAAAAGTTAAAAGCTGAAATAGCTTTAACGGCTCAAAGGCTTTCGTCAAAACCGACAAACTCAGAAGAACGATACTTAAGAGAAATCCTTTTTGGTCTGAATAGAAGTTACGAGAATTTTATAAAGGAGCTGGAATCGAAATATCCGGCTTACTACAATTTAAAATTCAATGTAGCAACGCCTTCCATATCCAGTCTTCAATCGAAGTTGGAGAGACGTACCGCTATCATCAGTTATTTTGGAGATGAAAAAAATAACCGGTTGTATATTTTTATAATCACTACAAAAAAATTTTCAGTAAGGTCGTATCCGTTGCCCCAGACGTTTGATCGCAGCTTGAATGGTTTGAGAAATAGTTTGGTTTTTAAC
>DASQTN010000592.1:0-4106 GCA_035641895.1 Chryseolinea sp.
ATGGAGTTGAGCGTATTTTCATCAAATGTATTTTCCCAGAAACCCAAATCAGATGGAATAAAGCTCGCGCTTAATTTCGGATACGTTTGATTGGCTTCGCTCGGAGAAAATTTCGAAGATCTGTCTCTTCGAACCGCACCCGTTAAAAACGCCAGGTTTTTATAACCAACGGTGACTTGCCCAAAGTATCCGAACAAATCGAATTGATCCAATGCATAGTTAGTCGCGATTGCAGTTGACGCACCGCTAACGGTTTCAATAAATGGCGCCAAAAGCTCGCCACTCGAACGCTGGAAATCGGACCTTTGATATTGATAGTTTGTTCCAACGATGGCATTAAGTTTAAAGGCATCTGAAAGTTCAAGTTCATAGGTAACGTTGACATCATTGTTAATCAGGAAGACAGTATTGGAGGCATTGGCGGCGAACCCGTTGGGATATCTTTCAAGTGGCAAGCCCGCAGAAGCCTGATAGGGATAAGCTTCAATGAGGCTTTTTCCAGTTTGAGTGTAGGTATCGACGCCAACAAGCCAATCGATTCCAAGGCCTTTGACCGGTGTGAGGTTCAATTGCAAATCATTAACAGTACGGTTCACAATCTGAGTGAATTCCATATCCTCAATCGTGGACAATGGATTCACCCGTGTAGGTTCCACCGCCATCAAGTTTCCGGCAGCGTCTCGCTGCGTGATATCATAAATATTATTGGTGATGTTGATGGAGTTAATCGGGCTATAAAACACGTTGCCGTTAGCTTTCTCATTTGAAAATGAATTGGAGTATGAAAGCCCTGCACTTAGTTTAGCCCATGAAGCCAGCTTCTGATCGATGCGCACCCGGAAGTTATATCGTGTAAAATCCGTGCCCTCGATAATCCCCTGGTTTTTCGAGTATGAGAATGAGGTAAAGTATGTGGTCTTATCGTTACCACCGCTAACAGAAATATTATTATCAGTTCCATATCCCGTTCTGAAAATTTCGTCCTGATAGTCGTAGCGCGTCACGTCCACCAAATTGGTTCGAAGATATGCCGGCGCTCCATCTCTGGTAATAGGCATAAACGTTTCACCCTCAGTTGGCACATAGGCACCCGGATTGCCTGTCCCTATGCTGTTAAATTGGGCTGGGCTTATCGTTCCAATAGGATGAAGCCGCAACGCCGCAGATCCGAACTGTTTGCCATAGGTTGTGATCGGAACTTTCTTTCGAAGTTGATTCATGTTAACGCTAGTGGAGACCGTAATTCTAGGAGCGCCTTCCTTCCCTCGTTTCGTGGTAATGATAACGAGACCATTAGACGCCCTCGAACCGTATTGCGCAGCCGCGGCAGCTCCATTGATAACGTTAATGCTTTCGATATCCGCAGGATTTATATCCACCAGTCTGTTCGTTCCTAGGGAAGTCGAGGGGCCTCCTACCTGATTCGTCAATGCCGTTTGTGAAACGTTGACGGTTGAATTACTCACAATCACACCATCGATAACATACAAAGGATCAGAATTTCCCTGCAAAGATTTTACCCCCCGAAGACGAATGGTAATACCTCCGGCGGGGTCGCCTGAGTTTTGTGTGATTTGTGCGCCAGGAACTTTACCCTGCAGCGCGCTAAACAAATTGCTGGATCCTGAATTTTCTAGCGACTTCGTGCTGACGGAAGAAATATTATTTCCCAGTTCACGTTTGTTGCTTCTCAACGTCGAACCTACAACCAAGATTTCATCCAGCTGTGTGATGTCTTCTTCCAGAACAACGTCCAGGGTAATGGTTTCCTGACTTTCCAATGAAACCTGCCGAATCTGCCTGGCGTACCCAATAGAGCTAAAGGCAACGGACACCGTACGCTCGGCGGTAGTTACACTTAATTCATAATTCCCGTTGGGGTCCGAGATCGTTCCTGTAGTAGTTCCTTCGATTAAGATCGAAGCACCCGGCAAGGGATCTGCCTTATCTTTTACAGTACCCTTGATTGTAAATGTTTGCTCCTGTCCAAACAAAATGTACGGACAAAGCAATAGCGCGGTAATCCAAAGCATCCTTGGAATTTTGCAACATTCGAAGATCCTCTTCAAATCGTAATTGTTCATTTTCATAGGCGCATTAAAAGTTAGATTTTTAGATTTATGAGTTATTGAAAATAAGTTTGGCAGAAGGCTCTGTGACCACCTTCTGGTTCTAATACGTTTTTTCTGTAATTTGTTTTGAAAAAGTCACGACAATTTAATTAGCATAATGAATTCGAATATTAAAACACTGGCTCACATCGCTTCCAAAAAAACTCGTTTTATTGTTGGTCTTATGTCAGGCACTTCTCTTGATGGGTTGGATGTGGCGCTATGTAAAATCTCTGGACATGGAACCTCTACAAAGATAAAATTAGAGAATTTCCGTACTGAGCCATACGAAGAAGTAACAAAAAAAAGAATTCAAGAGGTGTTTGCAAAACAACAGGTGAACTTCCAACGTCTGTGCGAATTGAATGCATGGATCGGAACGTTGCATGGAGAACTTGTACTGCGATGTCTCAAGCGGTGGAAGATTATACCCTCAACCGTTGACATTATTGCCTCTCATGGACAAACCGTGTTTCATTCTCCTAAATCCGTAACACACGGCGCACAGATTGATTCTACTTTTCAGGCTGGTGATGGTGATCACGTGGCAGTGAAATCAGGTATTATCACCTTCAGTGACTTTCGCCAAAAACATATTGCAGCAGGGGGTGAAGGAGCACCACTCGCGGTATATGGAGATTACTTGCTTTTCTCGAAAAAGGGCGAAGATAGAATCATGCTCAACATTGGTGGCATCGGCAATTTTACCTATTTGCCTGGATCGACCGATTCGAAAAAAGTTTTTGTGACTGATACGGGACCCGGCAATACATTGATAGACCAGGCCGTTCAGCAGCATAGGCCCGGCACTTATTTTGACAAAGATTCTAACATTGCAAAAAGGGGAAAAATAAATGATAGACTGTTGCTGGAACTGATGGCAGACAAATTTTTTGAATTACCGTTTCCAAAAACAACAGGGCCTGAGCTTTTTAATATGAATTATGTGCAGCGTGCGTTGGAGCGGTCGGAATCTATGTCCATTTCATTAGAAGACCTGCTGGCAACTCTCACACGCTTTAGTGCTGTCACTATTGTGAACACTATCCGGCGGGCTGTTAAAGTCAGGAAGGGATTAAAAATTTATTTGAGTGGCGGAGGCGCCCATAATCCGTTAATGTTCGAGGGGATTAAATCCCAGTTAACGGAAGTTGATTTTCGCCGCATGGACGAACTGGGAATTTCTGGAGATGCAAAAGAGGCTGTGCTTTTTGCTATGTTAGCCAACGAGAGTTTAGCCGGAGGGAAGTTGAATTTTGGCAATAGATCCAAGGTACCGTCCGTATCGATGGGAAAAATATCTTTTCCACATTAATGTCCGTTGTTTCCGGTCGTAGGTTATACGCAGCGAACCGGCTTGATTCGCTATCCATTTTACCGCATTTATCACTGCCTTTGCATTTCTCTTCTCCGAATATAACACCAATTGCGGTAGTGCTCAGTCGCGCAAATCGATTACAATTTCTCAGCCAGTCGATTGTAATTTCTTTCTAACTTAGCCATAACTTTGTTAAATAGAATAAAAAATAAATTCAATGAAGAAAATCTTTCATTTACTCTGGCTCAGGCTTATGTGTCTATTCATCGCCGTCGGAGTATTTTCATGCTCCAGCGATAAGTCGGAGGCGACCGAGAACGCGTTCAGTGTTCCAGTGGAATATTATAAACTTAAGAACGGTTTGAAGGTTGTGCTGTCGCAGGATAAAACCGCGCCTACCGTAACCGTTGCAGTTTATTATAATATTGGTTTTAGGATTGAACCTAAGGACAGAACGGGGTTCGCTCATTTGTTCGAACATATGATGTTTCAAGGCTCTGCCAATCTCGGAAAGATGGAATTTATCAAGCTTGTACAGCAGAATGGTGGCATCCTGAATGGATCTACAAGGTTTGACTTTACAAATTATTTCGAAGTGATGCCGGCACACAAGCTGGAAACTGCGTTGTGGGCGGAAGCCGACCGCATGAAAGGCCTGGACATCACGCAGGAAAATC
>DASQTN010000593.1:0-2322 GCA_035641895.1 Chryseolinea sp.
TTTTTATTTGGGGTATTGATGCGATCAACAAGGCGTTTCACGAATTTCTTCCCGAGATGTCTGAGGTCTTCGATGAAATAAAGCACAAACTTGGAACTTCCGAGGAGAAAGAGGCTATCCGAAGCGCATATTCACAGTGTAAAAATATTTCCATCGACTATGGTGTCATGGAAAAGGCCAAAAATGTCTACGTCTGCCTGGGGAATTTCACATGGTCTGACCTGGGTTCATGGGCATCAATTCATGAAATCTCGGCCAAAGATGAAAATAATAATGTGATCAATGCCAACACCCAAGCATATGACACAAGGAATTGTATTATTAAAGGTTCTGCAGATAAGCTAATCGTTGTGCAGGGGTTGAACGGATATTTAGTAGGCGAATTTGGTAACGTTGTAATCGTTTGTGAAAAAGATAAGGAAGAACAATTTCGCAGGTTTGTAAGCGATTTAAAGGCTAGACCTAATGCGAATGAATTCATTTAGTGATTGATTCCGTGTAACTCGTCGCGGTGTTACACGGAATTCTATCGAGACCTTACACAGTCTGATATCTTTTTCGACAATTCTTATTTTTGATCCGGAATGATGCGCTCTGAACGGTTTGCAATTTCCCAGGCTGTATAAAAAATACATTGTGTGCGCTTGGTCAGCAAATTAAATTCAATTTTTTCGATTTCATCGCTGGGCTTATGGTAGTCCTCATGGATTCCATCAAAATAAAATATGATCGGAATATTTTTTTTGGCAAAATTCCAATGATCTGAACGATAGTACAAGCGGTCGGGATGGTTGACATCATTATATGTATAATCAAAAATCAGATTAGTATATTGCCGGTTGGTTGTCTCACTTACAGTATTTAGTTCTGTTGATAGTTTGTCGGCGCCAATGACATATACATACGGAGCACTTTCCTGGTGCTGAAGGTCTCTTCTTCCAATCATATCAATATTCAAATTGACAACGGTGTTTTCTAGAGGAAAAACGGGATTTTGCGTATAATAATCTGAACCCAATAAACCTTTTTCTTCTGCCGTCACTAACATGAACAGGATACTTCGACGGGGGCCTTTGCCTTCTTGTTTGGCCTGTGCAAAAATCCTGGCAAGCTCCATCACAGCAGAAGTACCCGATCCATCGTCGTCCGCTCCATTATATATCATGTCTTCCTGGCCGTTTTGCTTAACACCTTCATGATCGTAGTGTGCTGTAATCACGATGACCTCATCCTTCTTGTCAGAACCTTCCAGGTACCCTAACACATTTTCGGACTTTACAGGTCGAAAAGCTGAAGAAGTCCGGTAAGTAATTGGGACAGGTTTTAATTTTTTAAAAGCGGCTTTTTTATAACCAGCATTCATGATTTTGATCATTTCATTTCTTGGCAAGCCAAAAAATTTCTCTGTCATTACCGGCGATACAATGAAGACCCCGGGTGTCGACGTACTACTCATCGGTTTTTGCAGACTAAGGTCTCGCTTTCCTGAAAATGATCTTATCTGGTTGGATGCTATGTCAAAATCTGCCTTTGTTTTTGAATTACTAACGAAAATCATTTTGACGCCTTTAGCTTTGAGAGCCTCCAGTTTTTCATTGGTTGGAAATTCAGCTTCAGCAAGTAACAGAATCGCTTTATCTTTTAGGTCGCCGAGCTGGCTCAGCGCCTCTTCCGACCCATCACCAACAAAAAGGAGGGGAACGGAAACCTCTCCGCCACTATCAATATTTCCATAAAACGTCGCATCAGTGAAGTTATTAATTCGCGTTCCGCCGACTACCACATAGTTTTCCCCCGGACGTGTGTTGTACAGTTCGAAAGTTTGGTAATAATCCCCGTTGACTGGGGGGATAAGCCCCAATTCTTCGAAATGTGCACGAATAAAGGCTGCCGCCATCTTTTGACCTCTTTTTCCGGTCTCACGCCCTTCCATAGCATCTGAAGAAAGAATTGTCAAATAATCTCTTAAACTGGTTGCTGTTATTCGATCGCCATACTTTTGAATTTCTGAATTCTGGGCATTAACGGTTGCACCTATAATCAGTACAAAAAAGCCCACACACAATTTTAATTTCCTCATACTCCTTGGTTAATTGGGCCAAGATCAGCACGTTTCCTCAATTGGGCAAAACAAAAAGTATGAACGCGAATTTAATTCTTCGGGAATCACCTTCTATACTGTAAATTCTGGTTCATAGAATTACCTTTGTGCCTTCTTCCACCTGAGAATATTTACTATGAAAATAGACTCCAGATACACTGAAAAATTTGAGAGCCGTCACATCGGACCCGACGCGCATCAGATCGACGCCATGTTAAAAG
>DASQTN010000594.1:0-2327 GCA_035641895.1 Chryseolinea sp.
TGGCCTATTGTGGCGTAGCGTTATACGAATCGGTCGTGCCTGGAATGCCTGAGTACCAGTCGCTGCAAGGCCAACTTACCGACATGCCTGCAATGCCAGCCACAGATTCCGGACTGGAATACCATTGGCCATCTAGCGCAAATGCAGCGCTGGCCGCGATGACCAAAAACTTCTTCAGTGTAACATCTGCTTACAACGAGGCGGCTATTATGACGTTGGAAAACGAATTAAACGAACAATACCGAGCCGAAGTTGGCGACGCCATTTTCGAACGATCGGTGGAATTTGGTAAAGAGGTCGCTGCCATAATTTTTGAATGGTCAAAATCAGATAATGCCGCCTGGCCTACATCGTACACGATCCCGACTACAGAGGGTGCATGGAAATCTGAAACAGGCGCTGCTCCAGCCAATCCGTATTGGGGCTTCAACCGTTTGATGGTTCCCGGCAGTTTGAATAATACGGCGTCCCCTCGCCTTTCATACAGCACGGAGCCAACGTCACCATACTACAAAGACATGAAAGAGGTTTATGATGTATCACAAAATCTTACAAAGGAACAAAAGCTCATTGCAAAATATTTTAATGATTCAAATCCGGGCTATCCTGCGGGAGCACATTACATCGCAGTATTGAAACAAGTGATGGAACAATTCGAGCCTGCCCTTGATAAAGCGGCGCTCACATACGCGAAAACCGGCATAACTTTGTTTGATGCCAGCACAGGCTCATTTAAAGCAAAGTATGAAAATTGGGCAGAGCGTCCTTTTTCATTTATTCGTTCCATCATTGCCCCCAATGCGAGCCCCGCATGGAAATCCTATCTTCCTACACCAGGGTTTCCTGATTTCCCTTCCAACCACGCGATATTCAGCAGCGGTGTCACCTATGTTCTTTCTTCCATTTACGGAGGGCAAGTCGCTTTTACCGACGAAACCTATGAGGGTATAACAGCAGACCTGGGTAATGGGCCAGAGAACTTAGGATCCCGTCATTATGATTCATTTGATGAGTGGATGCAGGAGATTTCCATGTCACGCTTATACGGTGGTATACATTACCGCTATTCTTGTGAAGAAGGTGTTAAACAGGGAAAAAAGATTGCTGAGAATATAAATAATACGGTGAAGTTCCTGAAATAATAGCAAGCTGCATTGCAAACAATGAACCTTGTTTTATTACTGGTTGGCGAAGGTGGATATATAAATCCACCTTCGCCTGACCTAGATCAAAGGACGAAATAGTTATTTTTTTAAATTAAAATATACGTCCGGATAGGGAGCACGTTGTGAGCCTGGGTTGATATTAAATAATAATAGGTCATCCGTAGAGTTGTGCATGCGATAAAAATCCCCGTACCTACCAGGTCCTTTTGCTCATCACCTTTTCTAATTCTTCACGACTCATCTTACCTAACTCGGGATGCTTTTCCAGCCATTTTAAAAACTCAGTTTTTATTTCATTTGTCCAGTCGCTATCGATCTCTCCCGTACTGTATTTGCCGGTGCGCACCATCTCAAAACCAAATTGATCCTTCCGGATAACAAATTCCGAGGTGGCTACCACTTGCTCGGCCATGTGAGCAGGTACAAAAAGGACCCCCTCGCTTGTTGCCATAACAAGATCACCAGGAAGTACAATGGCAAAGCCGATTCGGATAGGAGTATTAAGTCCCATCAACACCATCTCCTCAATGAATGAGGGATGAAAATCACGGACAAAAGCATTAAATCCCTTAAGATTTTTTATCTCTTGCAGATCTCTTGCAGCTCCGTTAAAAACCACCCCATTGCCGGATTTGCTGTAAATAGAATTGGCTAACGTAGCACCCATGATACTACCGCCGCTGATTTTTCCATAAGAGTCGGCTACATATAAATCTCCTTTCGCGAGAATGTCAATGGGCCATGAATTGGTATTGCCTTTTCTTCCTTGTTCTGCGCCACGGGTTTTGATATTTTTTTCTACATCCGGCCGGCTCGGCAAATACATTGCCGTAACAGCGCGACCTGTCATCGTGAGATCATTAACCGTTTTCCAACCCCCTTCAAACTGATTTAAGTAACCTGCATTTTTCAACACCGTCCATGCGTCGTCAACCATAATATGCTTTGCCCTTTCCAGCAAACTGTCGGAAATTTTCGGTCTTCCATCTGGAAATCGTTCTCCTTTCCATTCCGAGGTAAGAAAAATTAGTTCTTCTTTTGAAATGGATTGTGCGAATAAGAAGTTCTTACAGTGGATGATGCTCACTAAGAGAAGTAGAATTACAAACTTAGATTTCATGTTAGCAGATTTTAGATAATGCGTTCCGTGCCGAAACTATA
>DASQTN010000595.1:0-6782 GCA_035641895.1 Chryseolinea sp.
GATAATAAGGATTAGACCAAGGATTTCCCCATGAGTCATATCTACTGCCATAATAAGGGCTATTCCAGGAGTTAATATAAGGATCATAATAGTTGCCACCATACCAGGGACTATTATACCGATCATTGAAATTACTATTCCAATTATTGAAATTATTGGCGTTGTTATATTGATAGCTATTATCAAAATAATCTTGATTATCGGCTTGTGCAGTTTCCGAATTGGAACGAGCCTCATATTCAGGATTTACATTGCGTGCCGAGTAGCTGTCAGTTGGATTGAGCGCTTCTTCAGGTATCGCCTGTTTATTGGTTTTTTTAATGCTGGCATACGACGCTTCGCTCGCCTTCGAGGCCTTGACTTTCGCGCGGTCCTTCGAATTAAAATACATATCGTCGTTCTCTATTTCCTGCGCTGAAGCGACGAACGTAAACAACATCGAAACAACAGCCAGTAACGTAACCTTCCTTTTCATATTCTTCTGTGATTTTGGTCTTCTCTGATAAAACGTAAAATCGCTTTAAAAGTGTTTAATAAAGCTACAAAATTTACGCCGTATTTGTTCCGAGTAAAATTATATTTGCGGTTCGGTTAAAAAAATACCAATAATTATACCAGGCAATGGGGAAAGAACTACCAACACGCAAAGATGATTACTCTTCATGG
Source organism: Chryseolinea sp. (assembly GCA_035641895.1). Lineage (GTDB taxonomy): Bacteria > Bacteroidota > Bacteroidia > Cytophagales > Cyclobacteriaceae > Chryseolinea. Next base: position 667 of record DASQTN010000595.1, read on the forward strand.
TACAACGAACTCGTAAAAAAAGCTGATTTAGCGGAGCATTCTGATGTGCGTGGCTGTATGGTCATAAAGCCATACGGGTACAGTATATGGGAAAAAATGCAACAAGGCTTGGATAAGATGTTTAAAGACACAGGCCACGTTAATGCTTATTTCCCGCTATTTGTGCCAAAAAGCATGTTCGAGGCAGAAGAAAAGAATGCTGAAGGGTTTGCCAAAGAATGCGCTATCGTAACGCATTACCGGCTGAAAACAGATCCGCAGAACAAAGGGAAACTAATCGTCGACCCGGAGGCAAAGCTGGAAGAGGAATTAGTAGTACGCCCAACCAGCGAAGCAATCATCTGGAATACTTATAAGAAGTGGATTCAATCTTATCGTGATCTTCCCTTGCTAATCAATCAATGGGCAAACGTTGTTCGATGGGAAATGCGAACGAGGCTTTTTTTACGCACATCCGAGTTTCTATGGCAAGAAGGCCACACCGCCCATGCCACTGAAGCCGAAGCTATACATGAAACCGAGCAAATGCTGGACGTTTATGCAGAATTTGTGGAGAGGTTCATGGCAGTACCAGTTGTGAAAGGCAGAAAATCTGACGGCGAAAGATTCCCCGGCGCGGTTGAGACTTATTGTATCGAGGCGATGATGCAGGACGGAAAATCTTTGCAAGCTGGAACCTCACACTTTCTCGGTCAGAATTTCGCAAAAGCATTTGATGTAAAATTCGCCAGCAAAGAAGGAAAGCTGGATTTTGTTTGGGGTACTTCCTGGGGCGTCAGCACGCGTTTGATGGGTGCATTGATTATGGCGCATTCCGATGATGACGGCTTGGTGCTACCGCCCAAACTGGCACCGATTCACGTAGTGGTTGTTCCTATTTTTAGAACTGAAGAAGAATTAAGCAAAGTCACCGCTGCAATCGAGCCAATATTAAAATCACTTCGACAATTAGGTTATGCCGTCAAGTTTGACAATCGTGATACACACAAGCCAGGATTCAAATTCGCAGAATGGGAGCTAAAAGGTGTACCGGTAAGGCTTGCCATTGGACCTCGCGACCTGGAGAACGGAACCGTTGAAGTGGCGAGGCGTGATACCAAAACAAAGGAAACTCGAAAACTGCAGGATATCGCCGCCGAAATTCCTCAGCTGCTGGACACAATTCAGGCAAGTATGTTCGAGAAGGCACTGAACTTTAGAAATAGCATGATTACAGCAGTCGATACATACGACGAATTTAAAAAAGTGCTTGATGAAAAGACCGGGTTCGTATCTGCACATTGGGACGGAACAATCGAGACTGAAATAGCTATTAAAGACGAGACTAAAGCTACGATCCGGTGCATTCCACTGGATGCGAAGCAAGAAGCAGGCGTTTGTATTTATTCTGGCAAACCATCCGAAAAGAGGGTTTTGTTTGCGCGTGCATACTAAAATCTTACCATATTTTACCGTTTTTGGTAAGTAGATTATTAGAAAAATAATCCTCACATTCGTAGTCCTTTAAACACGATTCTGCATGTTAATGTGGATTATTATCATTGCGTTATTAGCAATAGGCTTGAGTCTCATCATAGTCGAGCTCGTGTTTATTCCGGGTACCACCGTCGTTGGGTTGTTGGGCTTGATCTTCACTATTGTTGGAATCGTGGTCAGCTATCGCCACTTTGGAAATGATGTCGGATTTTACATTCTGATTGGCAAGGGTGTTACCACGCTTGTGGCGTTGTACTTCAGTTTTCGATCGGGGGCATGGAATCGATTTTCCCTCAAATCGTCAATGGACAGCAAAGTCAATGAGGGCATGTTTAAGGTATTAAGCGTTGGAGATGAAGGAATTACGCGCTCTGCTTTACGTCCGATAGGGACTGCGGAATTTGCAAATCAAAACTATGAAGTTCGGACCACCGGTTCTTTTCTAGATAGTGGGACCCGTGTAAAGATCATTCAAATTCAGTCCAATCAAATAATCGTTGAACCCTTAAATAACTAATTATATTCTATGGAAGCTGTACCTCTGTTAGTGTTGATTTTCGGTGGGATCGTCCTGTTTTTTATATTCCTGTATTTTGTTCCGGTGAACTTGTGGATTACCGCCCTGTTTTCGGGTGTGAAGGTCGGTTTGTTCGACCTTGTCTTCATGCGCATTCGGAAAGTACCCCCACGCATCGTTGTCGACTCGCTAATCACAGCCACGAAGGCAGGCTTGCAAATCTCTTCCAATGATCTTGAAACTCACTACCTGGCTGGTGGAAACGTTCCTAATGTGATCAGGGCTTTGATCTCTGCAGATAAGGCAAATATCAGTTTGAGTTTTAAACAAGCGACGGCTATCGACCTGGCTGGACGTGATGTGTTTCAGGCAGTTCAGATTTCAGTTAACCCTAAGGTGATTACTACACCGAAGGTCGCAGGTGTTGCTTCCGATGGAATTCAGTTAATTGCCATCGCGCGTGTGACGGTTCGCGCAAGTATTGCGCAGTTGGTTGGGGGCGCTGGTGAAGATACTATTCTTGCTCGCGTGGGCGAAGGTATTGTGTCATCCATCGGTTCGGCAAAATCTCACAAAGAAGTATTGGAGAGTCCGGATAAAATATCGAAGCTGGTATTATCGCGCGGCCTGGATGCCGGAACGGCTTTTGAAATTCTGTCTATAGATATTGCCGATGTTGACGTCGGTGCTAACATCGGGGCAAAGCTGCAGATCGATCAAGCATCCGCAGACTTAAAGGTAGCTGAAGCCCGTGCCGAGGAAAGAAGGGCAATGGCAGTTGCGCTGGATCAGGAAATGAAAGCGAAAGCACAGGAAGCCCGTGCAAAAGTTATTGAAGCCGAAGCTGAAATACCGAAAGCTATTGCATCAGCCTTTGAAAAAGGAAATTTAGGCATCATGGATTATTACAAAATGCAAAATGTTCAGTCGGATACAGAAATGAGGCAGGCGATATCAGGTTCAGGAAAGGGCATCTCGCCGTCAGGTGCAGGTTCTCCGAAAAAAGAGTAATAGCGTATAGCTATTGCGCTTTGAATTGACGCGTTAAAATTTCGCTTGCACCCATTCCGATCGCGTCATCGCAAAAAAGATATTGTTGGAGGAGGCATAGGAGAGGAAATCGTATATCAATGGAATGGTACTGATCCCCTGCGAGGTGATTGCCCCGTATTTTCCATCTCGCTGTACAATAATGTAACCGTTGTTTAAATCCTGGAGGTTGTGAAACTTTGGATTGACGAGAACCTTTCCTTGAGAGTCCGCAAGTCCTATTAACCCATTTTGTTGAATCAGAATATTTCGATGTGGTAAAACGGAAATGGCTTCGTAACGTGGCAGGAGTACCTGCTTGCCAGTCTTGTCGACAAGGCCGTACATTCCTTTTTGCTTTACAACGGCAAGGCCATGCTTGAAGTCATGGACTTCATCGTAGCTGGGCTGCACAGCAATTTTATCGTCGTGACCTATGAATCCCCACTTACCTCTTATCTTCATTGCAGCCAGTTGTTCGCTGAATGGACGAATGGCATCATATCGGTTAGCAATGCGTAACCGGCCCTGCGAGTCGATGAAGCCGTACTGACCATTTTTTTTAATCCCGCGCAATCCTTCTGTTTCGGGATAAATTTTTTCGACCATGTCGGGAAGAATTTTCCGATCTCCGATCACTCCATTCATTCCTATTTCCCAGATTGTTCCGGATGGAAGATACTCGAGCAAATGGGTTCCTTGAAGCTCCAGCTTATTTTCAGAAAAATAAATGATGCTATTGTCAAATGATTTTAGGTAAGTGGTTTTCGGTGTAAACTCCAGAAACCGGTCTTCTGCTATGAGTAGAATCTTTTTCGAGCGCGGCGGAACGAGCCAACGCTCGGCCTGGTTAACAATACCGTATTGACCGTGGAATTTTACCACTATATTATCATCAAGTTGTTGTAGAATAGAATCATATGTGCAAGAGCGGATCTCCTTTCCAGACGGTGCAAGTGCACCCCAAAATTTTCTGTTGATAATAGGAAAAACTTTGCCATTGTAAGGAAGGATATTATCGTAAGTTTTTGCATGAAGTGATTTACCCGTGGAATCCAGCAAAATCCATTGATCCTTTCCGCCCTGCCGTATATTAGAAGCAAAATAATCGTTGTCCCACCTAAGATTCGTATACTTCGGTTCAATCACAACCGCGCCGTCGTTTCGAATCAGCCCATATCGGTCATCCACGGAAAATATCGCTTTGCCGTTTATAAAACTTTCGAGGCTATGGATTTTCGTTGTGCTTATTTGTTTTAAGTGATAATCCGTTAACTGGATGTTACCCGAAGCGTTAACCTTTAACAAGTTCTTGCTTACTTCCGATATCGAATCGGCCTGAACTTTTTGATGGAGCTTGTTCTGACCGTCAAGAAATAACCAGGTCGCTGGCTGTCTTACATAAACAGAACCATCATCATTAATTTTAATTTCCTGATGTTTTGCTTCGATTTTGATAGCACCATCTCGATCAAGTAGGCCTTGCCGGGAACCGGCATAAAAAACGGCATACTGTTTTTGAAATGGCAAGATGCTATCCATTGTAAAATTTGTGATTTGCTTTCCACTTTCCGTAAAGAGAGCCCACTTGCTATCAAAGTTTTCTACTGCATATCGAAGGCTACCCAGGGAAAGGATGTTTTTGAAATGTTGGGGGATCAACACTTTGTTCTCAAGGTCGATCAAGCCGTACTTATACTGAGTATTAACTTTACTAAAGACAATCGCACGAAGTGACGACAACTTGATGTCATCATATTGAAACGGAATTACTTCCTTTCCTAAGGGTGAGATCGCACCCACCGTTATGCGCAAGGTGGCGGGAGATTTCTTCCGAACGATGAGCAACGACGCTTCTGCGGGGGAAATTTCTTCGAACTCTGCTTTGGTTAAGATCTGGTTTGCAAGGCTTATCAGCCCCCATTTGCCGTTCGACCTATAACCTGTAGCATTGTTCAATACGGAAAAGTCACCATGGCTCCAGCCCAATGCTTCATACTTGGCAGGAATTAAAATTTTACCACTATCGTTCTTTAACCCAACCTTGCCGTTGTCTTCAAAAATGCTATAGGCTTCAGTGAGTGAAAAAATGGGCAGTAATAAGAAAAGGCAAAAAATGTACTTCGCGCGCTTCATCACATTACAAATTTAGATCAGAAAATGGAATCAAATAATTTTTATGAAATTTGTCCGGAGGAAGAAAGACAATGAGATGTAAGATACCCGTCAATTAAAAACAAAAGTCAATGTACATTCAACAATTATACACCAACTGCCTGGCCGAAGCAGCCTATTACATCGAATCTGAAGGCGAAGCTGCGATTATTGATCCATTGCGGGAAACGGAACCGTATATCAATCTTGCTGAAGGTAGGGGTGCTACTATAAAATATGTTTTTGAAACGCATTTCCACGCCGATTTTGTATCAGGACATATTGATCTTGCCCGTCAGGTCAATGCGCCAATTATCTATGGCCCTGAAGCAAATACCAGCTATAAGGTCTATAATGCAAAGGACGGCGAAGAATTTACGCTTGGTAAAGTAAAAATTCGCGTGCTTCATACCCCCGGACATACGCCTGAGTCCTCCTGTTATCTGCTCATCGACGAAAGGGGTACAGAGTATGCAGTATTTACCGGTGACACTTTGTTCGTGGGTGATGTTGGTCGACCGGATCTGCTGGATGGCATTATGTCAAGCGAAGACCTTGCGGGTTTGTTGTATGATTCTCTTCAACAAAAAATAAAAACACTGCCTGATCGTGTCATTGTGTACCCGGCACATGGCCCTGGATCTGCCTGTGGGAAGAGCATTGGCTCAGAAACCTTCAGCACTATTGGGGAGCAAAAGAAATTTAATTACGCGTTACAGGACATGAGCCGCGAGGATTTCATCTTAAAAGTAACGGATGGAATTTTGCCGCCTCCTCAATATTTCTTTGAGGACGCCCGAATCAATAAAACGGGATATGAACCTATCGAAGATGTGATACGTGAGAATAGCAAACCACTTACGATAGAAAAGTTCAGACAAGCGGTTGATCAAGGCGCATTGATCCTCGACACGCGCAAGGCAGACGAATTTGAGAAGGG
>DASQTN010000596.1:0-2889 GCA_035641895.1 Chryseolinea sp.
AATTTTCCACGCAAATGGAGGGGAAAAAGTTCAGCTTGTGGAAAGCCTGAATGATCATCCTTTGTGGATCAATTGCCTGAAAGAAATCGTACTGGATAATTCAAAGTACGGGACAAAATAATCGGCCTGCTCTGCTGGTTACATGATTACTCTGACAAACCATCAGCTTACCGATCAGGTCAATCGCTTCATAATACTTTGCTTATATAGCGGCCCGACTGGTAATTCAGTTTTGCCTATGAAAATAGAATTTTGATTGTAAGCCGTTATTTTCTTTTGGGCCACAATGAAAGATCGATGGACCCGCATAAATTCTTCCTGCGGTAACATCGCCTCGATTGCTGTGATGGTTTGCTTCGTGACGACTTGACCATTAACTAAAAATACTCGGATATAATCTTTCATACTTTCAATATAAAGGATTTCGTTGACCATGATTTTTACCATTTTTCGGTCGGCACGTATATACAAAAACCTGTCGCCAGTGGGCAGGGACGTTTCACCCTTCATAGATTCTCTGCCCAACGCCCGATGAACAGCCTTCAAGAATCTATCCAATGAATATGGCTTAAGCAGGTAATCTGCCGCGCCGAGTTCAAATCCTTCAATCGCGTAATCACGATGTGCTGTCGTGAATATTACTTTCGGTGGCTGTGGTATAGCTTTGAGTAGATCTGTGCCCAAAAGTTGCGGCATCTTTATGTCAAGAAAAATGATGTCGGTATCATGGTGTTGAAGAAATTCAAATGCGGCAATTGCATGGTGACATTCGCCAACGATTTCCAATCCTGGCAAAGTCTGAATATAGGTACGCAAAATTTCAAGCGCGGGCGGTTCATCATCTACAAGTAGGCAACGCACGTGACCTTTCATAACGCGGGTGATTTTATATTGCCAAGGTGAAGCATCAGTGAAGCGATATAAGTGTCATCATCTTCTGTTAATACGAGGTTATGGGCTTCAGGGTAAAGAAGCGCTAATCTTTTTTTGACATTCATAAGCCCCACACTGGGTGACGGAATTGATAGCGTATTGTTTTTTGCTTTGGCATTAATGAGTTTAAAACTCAGGGTGTCTTCCGTCACGCGAAGATCCATGCTCATCCAGGGTTGTTCAATAACCTCGCTCGTTCCATGCTTAAAACTGTTTTCTACAAAAGGAAGCAATAGCAACGGGGCGATCTTCTTATTTTTTATGTTGCCTTGCACGTTTACCGTTACGTCGAGGCGTTGTCCAAACCGGCTTTTCTCCAGTGCAATGTAATTATTCAGGACTTCAATTTCCTTACCTAAATCGATAGCCGTTGCGTTGCAATCGGTCAATATGTAACGCATGAGCTGCGAAAGTTTTAGTATCGCATCAGGTGTATTGTCTGACTTCTTTAGCGCAAGTGCATAAATGCTGTTCAGCGTGTTGAACATAAAATGCGGATTGAGCTGCCCTTTTAATACTTCGAGTTCAGCTTTTAATTTTTCCTTTTCAAGTTGCTCGTTTTCAATATTTTTGAAATACCACATTTTAACGAGCTTAATTGCAACGGCAAAACCAGCTACAGTCATCGAGCCTCGAAGGCCTGCCATCAATCCATAAAAAATTAGATATGCTGGTTCCGGAACGTTCACCGATTTTTTTATCGGCGTGATAATGAAATAGCTGATGGCGGGCGAAAGAAATGCTACGCCAACAACCAGAAGGATTACTCCGGCAATCGCATAACTGTATTTTCCTTTCAAGACAAAGGCTGGAAGAATGAAATAAATTATCCCGTACGCCAGGATCATGTGTTGTGGCAAATAGATCAACGATTCGAGATACGAGATCGGAAATGGCAGGTCATAATTTTTTCCGGAATAATAAAATCCATAGATGAAGCCCATGAATAGCCAACATACGAGCCAAAATAAAAAGTGTCGCCCAAATTTGTAATGCCGTTGATCCGAAAGTGCCAGTTTAGCAAAGAACCTCTCCATAAGATAAACTTACTGGATTCATATTATAAAGTTTCATCCTCTGTCGGTTTATAGACCAAAATGCGGAAAGGATAGACCAAAAACGTTTATCATAAAATCTCCCCTCGCGGTCGATGTTTTCTTAATCTCAGTCGTAACACTGCAAATGTGCAGACACTCTTTGCGTAATTAAGAGAAAAAGCGATGAGAAAAATATCATTCGGTGTCTGCGTTTACTTTATCATTTTGTGCTATTCAGCAGTCGGACAACCGTACTGGGTTATAGAAACAAACGTGGATCACAGGAACTTTACTATCATTAAATTTTATAATGCTCAACATAGACTGCTTTACGAGGAGAAGCATCTCGGCGTTTATTTTGATCTGTCGAAAGAGAAGCACAAGAAACGTTTGGATTTGATGCTCGAAAATTTTCTGCAGTCTGGTTCAACTGTTGCAAAAAAAGGCAATAGGGCAAGGACCGTAGATCATTTTAAACGGTGAAACTATCGCGAGTCTCTCGCAATGAAGTTGACATTCTGAATTGTTATTTGTCAATTGCCGATGATAGTAATTTGTACGGCTATGAATGTCCAATCCCGCCTTCCAGATGTTGGCACTTCCATCTTCACTGTTATGTCAAGAATGGCCCTTGAATACGGGGCCATCAACCTGTCTCAGGGTTTTCCGGATTTTTCCATTGATCGCAAGATTATTGATCTGGTACATCGTTACATGCTCGAAGATCACAACCAATATGCACCGATGTTGGGCATGCCTGCATTGCGCGAGATTATTGCCGAGGTAATAAAACGCTCCTTTAATAACGACGTTGACCCGGAAACTGAAATTACCATTACCTCAGGAGCAACGGAAGCCATTTACGCGGTGATCGCCGCTTTCATTACGCCTGGCGACGAAGTAATAGTATTCGATCCCT
>DASQTN010000597.1:0-8111 GCA_035641895.1 Chryseolinea sp.
GAATATGACACTCACGCAGCCTCTAGACGGCTATCTGATGATGTGCGCGTGGGAATGGGACAAGTATCATGGCGATCGAATGCTGAGACTTTGCCTCTCATCCTATCAACGACCAAACCCAAATTCGCTGAAAGTGAATGCTAAAGTCGTAGGTAACTATGTAAACTCTATTCTCGCGACAGCTGAAGCTAGAACAAGAGGGTACGACGAAGCACTGATGCTTGACATGAATGGATTCATCGCGCAAACGCCAGCAGCAAATTTTTTCATGGAAAAAGGCGGCGTGTTGTATACACCACCCGCAGGACATATACTAACCGGTGTCACACGGCAGGTGGTTTTAGGTATTTGCAAGGAACTTGATATTCCAGTTACAGAAAGAAACATCAGACCTGAGGAACTTGAAAGCGCTGACAGCGTCTTCCTCTGTGGAACAGCAGCAGAAATTGCAGGTGTTGAGTCCGTTGATGCCAAACCTTTCAAACTCGATTGGTTTGACAGTATTGGCGCCAGCATTCAGGAAGCTTACAAATGTCAGGTGAGAGAAAAATCTTTCAGCTACGTAATTATATAAACATGGATATTTCCTGAACACACGAGGAAGTACACACAACTTCGAACTTGAAACTAGAAACCAGAAACTATTGAATGGAAGTTAACAAATACAGCAAGACAATCACACAAGACACGACGCTCCCGGCAGCGCAGGCGATGTTTTATGCTCTGGGATTGACGGAAAAAGATTTAGAGAAAGCGCAGGTAGGAATTGTAAGCACAGGTTTTGATGGTAATCCCTGCAACATGCACTTGAATTCACAGGCTCAAATGGTGAAGACATCGGTATGGGAAAATGATTTGGTGGGATTGATCTTCAATACGATCGGTGTTAGCGATGGCATGAGCAACGGAACAGAAGGGATGCGCTATTCACTGGTAAGTCGTGAGATCATTGCCGATTCCATAGAGACCGTTTGTGGCGCGCAATATTACGATGGATTGATTGCCGTGGTAGGATGTGATAAAAATATGCCTGGCGCTTTGATTGCCATGGGACGTCTAAACCGTCCATCGATCATGGTGTACGGCGGCACTATCGCCGGAGGAAATTGGAAAGGACAACAACTTAATATCATCTCCGCGTTTGAGGCATTGGGTCAGAAAATGGCGGGAAACATAACGCCGGAAGATTTTAAAGGAATCGTTCAAAACTCCTGCCCTGGAGCTGGCGCGTGTGGAGGAATGTATACTGCAAACACAATGTCTTCTGCAATTGAAGCGTTGGGAATGTCGCTTCCTTACTCATCTTCGAACCCTGCATTAAGTAAAGAAAAAGCAGAAGAATGCAGGGCCGCCGGTAAAGCGATCAAGTTGTTACTGGACCTTGATTTAAAGCCGCGCGATATCATGACGCGTAAAGCGTTCGAAAATGCAATATCAACGGTGATGATATTGGGCGGATCAACGAACGCCGTGCTTCACCTGATTGCCATGGCGAAGGCCGTAGGAGTAAAACTTACCCAGGACGACTTCCAACACATTTCCGACCGAACTCCACTGATCGCGGATCTAAAGCCAAGTGGAAAATATCTGATGGAAGACTTATACAAAATTGGTGGTGTTCCTTCAGTATTGAAATACATGCTTAAGAAAGGATATCTGCATGGAGATTGTATCACTGTTACCGGTAAGACGATCGCCGAAAATCTGAAAGATGTCCCTTCGCTGGAATTTGAAAAACAGAATGTGATTTTTCCAATTGAAAAACCGATAAAGCAGACAGGTCACTTACAAATCATGTATGGCAATCTTGCCAGCAAAGGATCCGTAGCAAAGATCACTGGAAAGGAAGGCGAGTTATTCAAGGGCACGGCCCGAGTGTTCAATGGAGAATTTGCACTCGTCGATGGAATAAATGAAGGAAAAGTAAAAGCCGGTGATGTAGTAGTCATTCGGTACGTGGGCCCTAAGGGTGCTCCCGGCATGCCGGAAATGTTAAAGCCAACGTCCGCGATTATGGGAGTAGGGTTAGGAAAAAGCGTGGCGCTGATTACAGATGGTAGATTCTCTGGCGGATCTCATGGATTTGTTATCGGGCATATTACCCCCGAAGCCTATGACGGTGGATTGATTGCATTGGTGGAAGACAATGATCTCATTGAAATAGATGTTCAAAAACATACGATCAACCTGATGGTTGATGAAGAAACCATTTCAAGACGAAGAGCAGCTTGGACAACCCCAAAGCTGAACGCCAGAAATGGAATTTTATTAAAATATGCTAAACAAGTAAAAACTGCTGCCGATGGATGCGTTACTGACGAAGACTAAGGCTGCGACACAACCCGAACAACGGGAGCAGTCAAAGCAAAAAATATCAGGATCAGAGATCGTACTGCGATGTCTGGTCGAAGAAAAGGTAGACAAAATATTTGGCTACCCGGGAGGTGCGATCATGCCGATCTATGATGCGCTTTATCACTTTGCCGACAGGCTCACACACATTCTCGTGCGTCATGAACAAGGTGCTATTCACGCCGCACAGGGATTTGCCCGTGTAACGGGTGACGTAGGCGTTGTTTTTGCGACATCGGGTCCCGGCGCCACAAATTTGGTGACAGGGCTCGCAGACGCATTGATTGACTCGACTCCTTTAGTTTGTATCACGGGACAGGTATTCGCCCATTTGCTGGGAACGGATGCGTTTCAGGAAACGGATGTCGTTAATACGACTATTCCCGTGACAAAATGGAATATCCAGGTTACGGAGGCGAAAGACATTGCGCCTGCTATAGCAAAAGCTTTTTACATTGCGCGCACAGGTCGTCCGGGTCCTGTATTGGTTGATATCACTAAGAATGCTCAAAATGAATTGATCGAAACGCCGGAGTATCATAAATGTGAAAGCATCCGAACCTATAAGCCGAAACCTGTACTAAAACAAGATCAGGTAGAGGCTGCCGCACAACTAATTAATGCGGCGAAAAGGCCGTACATCCTTGCCGGACAAGGCATTTTGCTTTCAGACGCAACGCAGGAGCTGCGCGCCTTTTCCGAAAAGACTGGTATACCGATAGCCTGTACACTATTGGGGTTAGGTGGAATCCCGACCGACCATCCGAACTACGTTGGGTTTCTAGGTATGCACGGAAATTATGGTCCGAACATCAACACGAACGAATGTGATTTGATCATCGCTTTGGGTATGCGCTTTGACGATCGTGTAACGGGCAATGTGAATAAGTATGCAAAGCAAGCCAAGGTCGTGCATGTTGAAATAGACAAGGCCGAAATCAATAAGATCATCAAAGCGGATGTAGCAGTACATGCTGATGCAAAAGAGGCACTGCAGGCTCTTATCCAGAAATGTAATCCGAACAATCACCAGGAATGGATAGATAGCTTTACCACCCTCAACAACATCGAGTATGACAAGGTCATCAAGGAAGAATTCAATCCTCCTGGAGTGTTGACGATGGGTGAAGTTATCAACCAACTTTCCATTCAGACAAACGGTGAAGCCATTGTCGTAACGGATGTTGGCCAGCATCAAATGACCACTTCCCGCTACTATAAATATAAAAATCCACGCACCAACGTAACGTCTGGTGGCGCGGGAACTATGGGATTTGCATTGCCTGCAGCAATGGGAGCAAAACTTGGCTTACCTTCAAAACAGGTCGTTGCTGTTATCGGTGATGGCGGTTATCAAATGACTATTCAGGAATTAGGTACAATCATGCAGTACAAAATCCCGGTAAAGATTTTGGTGCTGAATAATAATTTTTTGGGAATGGTTCGTCAGTGGCAACAACTCTTCCATGAAAAACGCTATTCATTTACAGAAATGGCTAATCCCGATTTCGTCAAAGTGGCTGAGGCCTATAGTATTCCCGCGCGAAAGGTGGAGAAACGGGAAGATCTGCAAGCTGCTATAAAGGAAATGCTGGAAGCAACTACACCGTATTTCTTAGAAGCTGTTGTAGGAAAGGAAGATTGTGTATTCCCTATGGTACCCGCAGGCGCTGGCGTTGCGGAAGTATTGCTGGAGATACCAAAGAAGTAAAAAGATTTAACAGAAGCGTTATGAAACAAAACTTCACACTCGAAATTCATTCAGATAATAATTTTTCAATTCTCAACAGAATTGTGAATGTCCTGAACCGTCGCAGAGTGCGGATAAAAAAATTGATTGCTCACGAAAATGAAGAAGACTTTACGAGGGGCGGTGCAATCCTGTTGGTGTATACAACTTCCGACATGATGGAGAAAGTTATACATCAGCTGGAAAAATTGATTGAAGTGGAACAAGCATCTTACTATCCGGGAAGCGATCTGTATTTTGAATTAAGTAATAGGAACAACAAGAAGGTAGCTTAAAGCTTAAAGCAAAAAGCAGAAAGCGGTGGGAACCCAAAGCTTTTAGCTTTTAGCTTTCTGCCTTACGCTTAAAATAATCTCTACTAAAAACTAAAAAACTAAATAAATCATGGCAAAGATCAATTTTGGAGGAACCATTGAAGACGTTGTAACACGAGAAGAATTTCCAATGGAAAAAGCGCTCGACATTTTAAAAAATGAAACGATCGCTATTATCGGATATGGCGTGCAAGGACCTGCACAAGCATTAAACCTTCGCGATAACGGCTTTAAAGTAATTGTCGGCCAACGCAAAAACTCCAAAACCTGGAACAAAGCTGTCGAGCACGGATGGGTTCCCGGAGAAACTTTATTTGAAATTGAAGAAGCTGCAAAACGCGGAACGATTATTCAATTCCTTCTGTCTGACGCAGGTCAGATTGCGTTGTGGCCTACGATTAAACCTTATCTGACAAAAGACAAGACATTATACTTCTCTCATGGATTTGGTATCACTTTCAAAGATCAAACCGGCATTATTCCTCCAGCTGAGGTCGACGTGATCCTGGCAGCACCAAAAGGGTCTGGAACGTCGGTACGTCGTTTATTCTTGCAAGGAAAAGGTATCAACTCAAGCTATGCTGTATTTCAGGATGCTTCAGGCAAAGCTAAAGATAAGGCCATTGCACTCGGCATCGGTGTAGGTTCGGGCTATCTGTTTGAAACTGATTTCAAGAAGGAAGTTTATTCCGATCTGAGCGGTGAGCGTGGTACCTTAATGGGCGCTATCGCCGGAATTTTTGAAGCGCAATACGAAGTACTTCGTGCAAACGGACACTCTCCTTCGGAAGCGTTTAACGAAACGGTTGAAGAGCTTACACAAAGCCTTATGCCGCTGGTAGCAGAAAATGGAATGGACTGGATGTACGCCAACTGTTCGACTACAGCACAACGCGGTGCATTAGACTGGAAGAAAAAATTCAAAGCTGCAACACTTCCTGTTTTCCAGGAACTATACAAAAGTGTAGCGACAGGACAAGAAGCAAAACGTACTATTGAAACCTGTAGCAAGCCAGATTACCGTGAAAAGCTGGCGGAAGAATTAAAAGAACTTCGTGAAAGCGAACTCTGGCAAGCAGGCGCCGCCGTGCGCAAGCTAAGACCAGAAAAAGCTTCTGTCGAAGCAAGCATGATTAATTAATGAGCAACGATTTACATTGCATTTAACCACGGAGACTCGGAGGCACGGAGAAATACAAAGTACGTCGTCTCTTCGTGCCTCTGAGCCTCCGTGGTAAACTTAAATTGTGCTAACGAATAGTTTTAAGCCAATGTCTATCACTACGCAAACCTATAAGCTTAACATCAACGCAGCTGCAGAGGCTTTAAGATCTGTTGTTTTAAAAACTCCGTTGCAATACCATAAAAAGTTGTCTGACAAATTTCAGGCTGAGGTATACATCAAACGCGAAGACCTGCAGGTTGTCCGTTCCTATAAGATACGTGGCGCGTATAATTTGATTCAAAGCCTAAGTGAAGAACAGCGCAAACGTGGTGTTGTCTGTGCAAGCGCAGGAAATCACGCACAAGGGGTGGCCTTCGCCTGTAAGTATCTTGACATTCGTGGCGTAATCTATATGCCGGCCATCACGCCGAAACAGAAGATCAACCAAGTAAAAATGTTTGGCGGAAATAACATTGAAATTGTATTGATCGGTGATACGTTTGACGAATGTCAAACTCACGCGTTAGAGTTTACAGAACTTAACAACATGGTGCTTATCCCACCTTTTGATCATCCAAAAGTTATTGAAGGTCAGGGGACAGTGGGAAAAGAAATCCTGGACGAGCTCTCCAACATCGAATTTATTTTCTTACCCATCGGTGGTGGCGGCCTGTGTGCAGGTGTCGGACAATATTTTAAATTGTTGTCACCTCAAACTAAGATTATTGGTGTAGAACCACAGGGCGCACCTTCAATGAAAGAAGCACTTAAGGCTGGCAAGCCTGTCGTATTGGACAAGATCCAACGTTTTGTAGACGGCGCGGCGGTGAAAAAAGTCGGTGATTTAACTTTTGAACTTTGTAAGGACGTCCTTACTGATATGTTGTTGGTACCAGAAGGTAAAGTGAGCTCTACGATTTTACAGCTGTACAATGAAGATGCGATCGTCGCTGAGCCGGCAGGCGCTTTGTCCATTGCAGCGTTAGAACAGTACGCGGATCAAATTAAAGGAAAGAAGGTTGTATGCGTTCTGAGTGGCGGGAATAATGACATCGACAGAATGCAAGAAATCAAAGAGCGTTCACTCTTGTATGAAGGTTTAAAACATTATTTCATCGTACGTTTTGCTCAACGTCCAGGCGCGTTAAAAGAATTTGTCAATCATATCCTCGGACCCAACGATGATATCGTGCGTTTTGAATTCATTCAAAAAAATAATAAGGAAAGCGGACCTGCATTAATCGGTATCGAAGTAAAATCAAAGGACGATTTTAATGCATTGATCACACGTATGGATAGTCATTCGCTGAATTATACGCTCGTAAATCAAAACGAGAATCTTTTCGAATATCTGATCTAGTCATCCCTTTAGTCGTCCGACCACTTCGAGTGGTCAGATGACTTTATAATTAGTTTGTTCACGCAATCTCTGCGGATCTCAAAATATCTCTCAGTGTTCTCTGCGCTTAAATATCGAGCTGATTTAGAATTCAAAATTCGGATTTTGCCATCCCATTGGAATATCGGCTTCATAGTGGCGATCAGGCGTTCTTATTCTCATCTCCAACCTGCCTTCAATTTGAAATCCGAGTGATTGATATAGCGCTATCGCCCTACCATTACTTTCACGGGCAATCAATTCTACCTTTGCAACGTCAGGGCGATTTTTTGCCACTTCATCTAAAAAAATGGTAAGAATAGTTCGTCCGAGTTTCTTTCGCTGAAAATCAGGACGGACCACAAGCGTAAGCTCGCCTAGCACGTGATCGAAAACTTGTATCCCTGCTTTATACGCATGAATCTCTGCGATCAGTTCATTTTCGTCATCAGGATTTTCCCCGACGATGATCAATCCATTTGACACACTCTTCTCTAAAAAGTTCGCGATGTATTCGTCCGTGATTTCATCTTCACGTCTTGCAATCCCACCTTCCGTTCGGGCTACGACTTGATAAAGTTTTAGTAGACGATCCAAATCTTCTATTGTTGCCGTACGGTAAACCATGCGTTGTGTAAATTAATTAAAGGGTGAACCATTTTTGCCGCAAAATCGCAAAGACCCAAAGCTACAAAAGTACCATCGTGAAACTTTGTACCAATAGCGTCTTTGTAGCTATTTCGTATAAAGATATTACTCGTGCCTTAAAATATTAGAAGGATTCACCCAAACCGTTCGCATGATAACAAAGATAATCGACAGGAATGCAAACAATTCGCAAAGCAGGAAAGCCGCGAGGAATGAAGTGAATGAGAGATTGATATGGTAAGCAAATTGTTGCAGCCATTGATTAACGATGAGGTATGCCGGATAGATCGCTATAAGATTTCCCACGATAGCCATCAACACATACTCACGCGATAAAATACTGACAAGAGAAAGATGCGAGGCACCAAAAACTTTTCGTACGCCGACTTCCTTCGTCCGCTGGGAAACAAAAAATGAAACGATTCCGAAAAGTCCCAGTCCGGCGATGATCAATGCCAGCACGGTAAAGGAAGTAATGATCTGCCCTGTTGCGCGTTCAGTTTT
>DASQTN010000598.1:0-3029 GCA_035641895.1 Chryseolinea sp.
GAATATGAAGACCATTTTGATCATAGCGGGTCTTGCAATGGTAGGATTGACTTGCTCAACCTGCTCAAAGGAGACCGGCACGGAAAATTCGGAAGGGCCATCGCCGGAACGAACACCAGCGGAAGAGTTGGCGTCATTCCAGATTGCCGATGGCTTGAACGTTCAGCTTGTGGCTTCAGAGCCAATGGTACAGGATCCAGTCGTCATCATGTTTGATCCTGACGGTAGGCTATGGGTTGTTGAAATGCGCGGCTTTATGCCCGACATCGATGGTAAGGGCGAAAATGAACGTGTGGGACGGATTTCCATTCTGGAAGACACTGATGGAGATGGAACAATGGACGTTAGCAAAATTTATATAGACAGTCTTATCATGCCCCGCTCTTTGGCTCTGGTGCCAGGAGGCGCATTGATTGTTGAAAATCAATCCTTATGGCTTACACAAGATGAAGATGGCGACCTTCATGCAGATACAAAAACATTGTTGGACTCCGCTTATGCTGGAGGACCGAGCCCCGAACATTCAGGCAACGGCCTATGGCGCAACACCGACAATTGGTATTATAATGCCAAATCAAGATTTCGTTACCATCTGAAAGAAGGTAAATGGCTTCGTGATAGCACCGAATTCCGTGGTCAATGGGGGCTAAGTCACGATGACGAAGGACGATTATACTATAACTACAACTGGTCACAGCTTCATGCGGATCTGGTGCCTCCTAATTATCTCCAGAGAAATAAAAACCACACACCTACAACAGGCATAGACCATGGGTTGACTATTGACAGGCGAATTTATCCCATCCGATCTAATCCGGCCGTTAACCGGGGGTATATAGCTGGAACGTTGGACAAGAAAGGTCGCTTGCTTGAGTTTACTGCAGCTTGCTCGCCGTTTTTTTACCGAGGCACAGCATTGCCGAAAGAATATTACGGAAACGTTTTTGTTTGTGAACCTTCAGGAAATCTCATAAAACGAAATGTTGTAGAAGATAAAGGAGTAGTGTTAAGCGCCTATGATCCAACACCTGGCCGGGAATTTTTGGCATCAACGGACGAACGATTCCGTCCTGTTTTTTTGACGACGGGTCCCGATGGTACGCTCTATGTTGCCGATATGTATCGGGGACTTGTACAACACGGGCTTTATGTAACACCGTACCTCCGTGAACAGACGATCAAACGAAAACTGGTTAAACCTATCAACCGTGGTCGTATTTGGCGCATTGTTCCAAAGGACTGGAAACCTTCAAAGTCTACGAGGCTTTCAAATGCGTCCAATGAAGATTTGATCGCTATGTTGGCAAACGAAAGTGGATGGCATCGTGACATAGCCCAACGGTTGCTGGTGGAGCGAAAAGATAACAGCGTGCGTAAACCATTGGAGCAATTGGCTTTGAATGGTAAGAATCATTTAGCTCGGTTTCATGCCTTGTGGACCTTGGAAGGACTTAATGCATTAGACCCTATTGTACTATTTGCCCTGCTTGATGATGAAAATTCTTTAATCAGTAGCACGGCGGTGCGTTTGCTTGAACCCATGGCGCTTGACGATAAAAACATACGCTCGAAGCTTGGCCAAAGTTTGATGGTAGTGTTGAAAGGTGCACCCATTGAGCAGGTGCTGCAAATATCACTTACCGCTAATGCCCTTGATCGGATCGATTCTCATCCACTCTTAGCACGCATCGTAGAACAATACGATACCTCTGCGCTGATTCGCGATGCCGTGATGAGCAGTTTATATAATGAAGAGTTTGACTTTATGAAAACGCTGTGGAAAACAGCTTCTTGGCAGTCACCTGCGCCAGCCAGGGAAATATTTATGGAAATGCTTACAGCTTCCATTGTCAAAAAAAGGAGTGCAGAAGAGTTAGCGGCACTTTTGGCGATGTTGCCTTCTGACAGAAATTCATTTGGCTGGAAGGAAAAAGCCGTGCTTACAGCGATTTCTATTCAGGGAAAAAATAAAGCGAAGCCGGTTCGCCTCCCTTCAGCGCCGAAGATCGTGTCAGCTAACAATATTGACGATGAGCAACTTCAAACTTTGTTATCAATGTTTGAATGGCCAGGCCACGTGGCTGATACAAGCACGGTGCATCGCGAAAACCCACTCAATGAAAGTGAGCAAAAGCAATTTGTGGCTGGTAGGCAGCTTTATCTCACGACCTGCGCAGGATGTCACGGTTCGGATGGACGAGGTCTACCTCGGTTTGCGCCACCGCTGGTAGAATCCGACTGGGTGCTGGAGGATGAAAAACGTTTGGCGCTTATTCTACTGCATGGGATGGAAGGTCCGCTGGAAGTAAATGGAAAACGTTATGATGCTCCGGAAATCCTGCCTGTGATGCCTTCACATTCAACGATCGATGATGCTGCCCTGGCTTGTATTCTGACGTATATCCGAAACGAGTGGGGGCATGCTGGCGGTGCGGTCAGCAGGCGTACCGTTGGGATGACCCGCGTTATGTCACAAGGAAGGGTAATGCCATGGACGGCGGACGAACTAAATAAATACGTTAAGGAGATTAAAATCCCTGAAGATAATTAAGGTAACCTAAAACAATATCACGATGGACCGACGAGAATTTTTACGGGAAACGAGCTCAAAAGGCCTCGGTATTATGGCTCTCCCATTTCTTGATGTTCCCGGTTTTTTAAAAGAAAATCGGATGGGAATTGTCGTTCATTCTTACGGAACTAGATGGAATTCCAAGGTGCAAAGTCAGCAATATCCCGGCTTTGCAAATGCGATCGAGCTGCTGGAACACTGCCACAAAATTGGAGCCGGGGGCATTCAGGTTGTAGTAAGAGACTGGACGGAAGACTTTGCAAAAAAGATGCGGGACCGCCGGGAAAAACTCGGCCTTTACCTGGAGGGATCGATCGGAGTACCCTATCAACAGGGCGATGTATCAAAGTTTGAAAAGGAGGTGATCAATGCTAAAGAAGCTGGGGCGGTAATTTTACGTACCGTGACTTCGGGAGGGCGACGATACGAAGCGTTTCACTCTGCTGCAGAGGTCGAC
>DASQTN010000599.1:0-3496 GCA_035641895.1 Chryseolinea sp.
ACACGTTTGTCTTTGCTATGACCTTTTTCGTCAATGACGCGATGAATATCCGGACGGCCCGGCACAAAAATCGCCGTTACTGCTCTGCCAACGAGTACGCTGTCGGGATTTATGGTCATCCATCCTTCATCATATTGATGCTTATAATTTTCGTTTCGAAGTACAGCCCATGCTTCTTCAAGGGTTACGAGTTTCATGCGGTCCAGGATGGCATCAGGAACTTTTGGGCGTCCATCCGGAAAGCGTTCGCCTTTCCACTCCGGTGTAAGAAAGAGTAGTTCTTCTTTCGAAATTTGTTGGGCGTCCACACGATCACAACATGCGAATAATATGACAAGAATAAGTAGATAAGGTAGTTTTAACATAAGGCGATTGTAAAGATTGATTTGCGAATCATTCATCGATAACTAAGATATGTAAAATGCTTTTTTGTGCATATCCAGTAAGAAAACCTTTTTTGAATGGTGTGTATCATCCTTTTCCGGTTGCTGTATCAATAAGGAGGTGATCAGTCATGTTATCTCACCATTTTTTTCTGGTTTTTTTTAAGACATGAGTGCGACTGAAGAGGTGGCGTCGTCGCCGTTTTCCCCAGGCGGAATTCCCCCAAGTGAAATGCGGCGTTCCTGAGCGGGCCTAGAATAACTCTCCGCGGGCCTCAGCGATTTTACTCTTTGTATTCCTCCGCGTTAAAAAAAAAACGAGCCACATTAATAGGCTCAGACCTCTAATTCGAAATTTAAGCGCTGAGCTCCGCGGAGGGGATCCACGCTGAGGTCCGCCGAGTTGGGCTAGGAATTCGTTGCTATTTCTAGGATAACCGCTTTAATTTTTCTCGGTCTAACACAGGAGTTGGATAAAAAACAAATTGCGTCCATCCGCAGCGTTGCGACTTTATTGTCCTGGCAATGCATTGATAATATTTCGAAGGGATGCTTCTAAATCTTCGAATGTTGACTTGGAAAGAAAATAATAAACGCCTAACCGATTGAATTGGTCGACTTCTTTTTTGTTAATAGCGTTTGAGATGATGATGATTGGAATTCTTTTAAAATCTTTATTTCTTTTAATGGCGATGACACATTCTATTCCATCGAGGCGAGGCATATAAAGGTCGATGAAAATAGCATCGGGTTTGTTAGTCTGACTAAATAACTTATCCAATGCTTCAACTCCATCGCTTGCCGTAATGCAGGCAATTGCAGGATCTATCCTCTTTAATGCGCGGGCAAAAAATACAAGGTCTACCGGATCATCATCTGCATAAAAGATCACCATAGGTTTCGATTTCGTGCAATAAACTTGGGTTCCGTTACAAAAATAACGCGATTCAACCAATTATGTTAACTTTCTCTTTAACGGTCTCGTCCAGACAGAAGGGCCTCAATATGAATTACTTCCGAACGGCGCATTGAAAGACGAACGGTTACTTGGACTCATTATACTTTTTCGCATACCCGGTGACATCGTGAAACGAGGCAATCCAAATTTCATGTTCAAGTTTCTTTAAAAACTGCAGTAACTCCCGGTGTGCAGGTAAAGAAACGTTCAAAGCATGCTCACCTCCCACCCCGTGAAAGAGAAAGACGAGAAGCGCATTTTGCTGCATTGCTTTCTTAACAAGTGCGATAAGCTCCTCGCCGGATTCCCCATTAATTCCAAAGGCGGGAACATCAAAGAGTTTGACACTATTAATCTTTACCATCTCACTTTTTACACCACGCGCCGAAACGAAATCATTTTTTATTTTATCGATGTAGGACTCATCTCCAATTTTTGTATCACCACAAGGGTAGGCAAAAGTTCGTGTCTTCTTTCCATCTAAGGATTCCAGCAGTACGTTGTTCATTCTCAGCTCATCTAATAGTCGCTGCATTGTATAGTTACTTAGGTCGTAATCGGGTTTCACCCAATCTCTCCCAGGAATTTTGCCGGTGCACGGGTGAAACAAAGTATGGTTGGCCAGCTCATGACCGCTCTGCGCTGCTCGCTTCCAATCTGCCAGGCGGTTTCGACACCCAGGAAAATATCCCGATATGTAAAACGTGCCCTTGAGGTTTAACGAATCCAAAGTTGGAATGACATTGTCAAGGTGGACGTTGAGCGCGTCATCATAGGTAAGCACGACTGCACACTTTTTGCCGTTCCAGGGATTTTTATCTTGGGCATAGGCGGCGTAACACAATACAAGAATCAAAAGAACTGCACTTCGCATAAGGTTATTGTTAAAGTCTATCAAAAAAAACGCTAACATATTACGCCAGAAACAGCTTAAATCTAAATTAAAACTATTTACTGCTACTCGTCCATATAATCGCATTTTTGAAGAGTGTCAAAAAATATGAATTATTGAAAAGGTTTGGCGAATGGCCCATAAAAATATAGACATTTCTGGCGCGCACATTGGTGTTAGTCCAAACAACCGGATGATCTCCCATTTTAATGGGTGAATCGGGACTATAAGTCTTTTCATTTACACTGGCAAGAACCTTTACGTTCGGCCTTGGGCTTTTATCGTAGGTATACCACTCTTCCCCCTCAATGGTGAAATATTCCGGGACGTCCTTCATTACCGGGTGGTTAGAGTCTTCGTTATAAACCTCACCGCTGGCAAACGTTGGAATATAATTTTTGAATCTTATGCCTCCCATAAAATTCGAAAACCAGGACCACATGGGATATCCATCGAATTCGCCTAGTAAAGTCGCATGGTGCAGTCCAACCCAGCCGCCCGTCCCATTGTTAATGTAATCTTCGAACGCTTTGACGGCTTTTTGAGGCCATCC
This sequence comes from Chryseolinea sp., assembly GCA_035641895.1. Lineage (GTDB taxonomy): Bacteria > Bacteroidota > Bacteroidia > Cytophagales > Cyclobacteriaceae > Chryseolinea. Next base: position 2,787 of record DASQTN010000599.1, read on the forward strand.
ATACGGGGGATAGTCGAGTTGTAAAACCAGCTGATAGTTAGAAAGGAATAAACTGTCGATCATATCAGTGTTTTCGACATAGTCGATCGAGAATTGTTTTTCTGTTGCTAACCTATTCAGCCATGGTTTGGCCGCTCGTGTAAATTCAATATGATGTCCTCCACTCTCAGCTAAAACCAGTATTCTCAAATTCTGCGGACTACTTAATTGAGAATAAACTAAAACAAAATTGAAGCTGCCGAACAGTAATAAAAAAATGGTTTTCACTTGTCGCTCATTCAGCTTCAAGTATACTAAAATACTTTCTGGTTTTAAGTTTGGTCACTGATTTCCCGATTTCAAGGACACAAGCACTGAACATACAAAGTGGAAACAAAAAACAGGACCGACCCGATTAGTTTTTTCGGTCGAGTGCCATGGTCTAGGCATATTGATTCATCAAAGAGTTTGTGACGATATCAAAATGCATTTGATTCACGGTCGACGAATCCTACATTTACAACAACAATCTGCACGATTGCGAAACTCAGGTCTGTTTTTTGGCTGGAATAAAAACCTTGAAGCGTTTGAGTTGGCCGATTGACTGTTGAAGGGCGGGGCGATGAAAGATGAGCATCATGCAATCAATATGACTGCAACGATGTAAATTGTTGAACAAAATTAACATTACGGCAATGAGACCTTTGGTGCTGATATTTCTTGTTAGTAGC
>DASQTN010000600.1:0-5383 GCA_035641895.1 Chryseolinea sp.
AGTCCGGTCGCCGCCAATATGATCGCAATCCAGGTAGCATAAAACCCGAGTACATTGTGAAGGTCATAATTCTTTCTCCTCCATCGGGCGCTCCATCTAATGGAAAAGCGTTGTTTGGTCGCTTTTTTATTTTTTGGCCACCATAGGAAAAGGCCTGAAATCAGCATTACTAAAAATACCAGGGTCGCACTAGCCACTACCGGTCGACCAATTTCATCAGGGAGCCATAGATAGAAATGACCATCAAGGATAAAACTAAAGAAACCAGCTTGTGCGTCCTTAACCTTTAGGACTTCACCTGTAAAGGGATTCAGGTAAACTAGATAATAGTATTCGGGCTCGATATTATAAAAAATCACCTGCGCTGCTTTGCCAGGCTTTGCATACAATACGGCATGAATCTTCTTGCCAGGCAATTGCTTTTCAGCGATGCCTTTTAATTGTGATGGAGGTAATACTGGTTCTTGCTGATGTTCAACAAACCGGTAAGGCTGTGTCAAATTTTGAATCTCTTCCTGAAATGCATAAATGCAACCTGTTACCGCAATAACAAAAACCAGTAGCCCGGAAGATAGCCCAAGCCACAAGTGAATTTTACCAACTGTTTTTTTTAATTTCATCGACACTCGTTTGCCTATCAAAACTTGCAATCACACTTGGCCCTACGTTCGGGGTGCACTGCAACACTTGTAGAATCATTTTAAACTCAAATGTAGGTGTGTGCTTTTTCGCACATGCATCACCTCTTAAGGCGATTTTATATACCCTCTACAGGGTATGTATAGATCATTTTATCTTATTTATGGATTGCTGTTGAAGTAAGTCTCTTGCCTCTAGTACCAGCTTCGCCTGCAAAAAAAGTTCGTCGACCTCGTCCAATTCATCTTCCCGAAAGGCTATAAATAAATTGCTTAGGGGACTTGTGAAAACGCGTGTTCGACCGTGAGCCAGCGGCAGGTACGTACTCTCGTGGAATCGGTGCTGCAATAGCCAGGCACAAAACCGGGTTAGTTCTTCCTGACTGAAAATCAACAGAATATTTTTATACACGAAGTTGTACTCGTCACAACATTCGCATACGCCGATATAACCGTTGTCGCATTCAGCCAAAATATGAAAAGTAGAGTCTTCTGACATGTTACCTTGGTGTTATATTTTTAATCTTACAAAATCTTGGTTCAGCACTTTTTTATTTTACCTGAACTAATATGTCTTCTTGGCGCTGTTGAGTATGTGCTGCTTTAAAGGTGAGACAGTAATCGCTCATTGTGACTATCCATACCGTTGTAACCAACGTAAAAATCTTAATCGAAAAAAATGATCACTTTTTGTGTGAACCTGTTGAACAAAATTACTTAGTGGGCATACCTGCGTCAATCGCCTTAATCCGTTATTTTCAAATACCCGGCGCGGGGTACATATCTCACCTTAAGGCAGCAATGGTATACCTATTAAATAAAAAGGAGATTGAGGTTGATACAGGAACCTTATCGGGGCTTTAATAGACCAAGGTCCATTGCATAGATGACGAACTCTGTGGGCGATTTAATATTAAGTTTTTTGATAATACTTTTCCGATGTGTTTGGACAGTGTGCGGACTTAAAAACAACGTATCGGCGATTCCTTGTGTCGAATGACCATGGGCAATCAATTTCAGGATTTCAGTTTCCCTCGTTGTAAGTACCGTAGGTTCGCTTTCAGCTGTCACACTAAAATGTTTTTCCATAATGATATCGAGGACCTTATGGCAAAAGAATTTCTCTCCGCGCGCCGTTGATTGAACCGCCATGCCTACTTCTTCCAAGCTGCATTCCTTAGTAATATAACCCTTCACCCCCAGTTGTAGCGCCTCCAAAATAGTTGCCTTGTTATTGTCTGAGGACAAAATGAGGACATTCGTTTTTGTTGACGTTAGCATGGCATTTCTAATATCATCCACGGAGATGTAGCCTGGTATATTATATTCTACAATAAGCAATGCAGGTTGGAGTTTTTCCATTAAATCGATCAGGTCCCCTCCTTTACTTACCTTGCCCACGATCTTAATGCCTTGTTTTACGGAAAGAAAGGTTTCCAGACCTGCAACGGTCAAGGGCTGGCTATCAGCTATTAAAGCGTCAATTGCGTTCTTCGTGCTCATTCAGAGTACAAGTCTATTCGTTATTTAGAATTAATCCAAATAATAAATACATTGAAATTCGCTCAATGGGGCTGTTTTCAATACCTTGTGCTAAATACTAATTATGAAGAAGCAAACGTATACCCCCGCCCGTTCAATCACACCTGAGATTGAAGAAATGTTAAATAAGCAAATCGTCATGGAGGGGACATCTTCCGCCGCCTATTTATCCATGGCATCCTGGTGCGATACCCAAGGCTACGAAGTATCAGCCGAATTTTTATACAAACATTCTGAGGAAGAGCGTGTCCACATGTTAAAGCTATTCCGCTATGTTAACGCAGCAGGGGGTCATGCCTTACAACCAGAAATCACGGGCATCAAGCACAAGTTCAACACACTTCGCGAGGTTTTTGAGTCGGTACTAACACATGAAATTGAAGTTACCAAGTCAATAAATAACATTGTTGATCAATGCTTACAAATAAAAGATTTCGCAACCTTTAACTTCTTACAATGGTATGTCAACGAACAACGCGAAGAGGAAACGCTTGCGCGTAGAGCTGTTGAAATTTTCGACATCATTGGTGAGGAAGGAGTCGGCTTGTGGATGATCGATCAGGAAGTAGGAAAACTTGAAGCCTACGCTGCCCGAATCTCCGGAAAGTTATAAAGTTCGAGGTTCGAAGTTTGATGTTCGGAAGTTGACAACCTCGAACCTCAAACCTCAAACTAGAAACTACAGAATCTCCCGTAAGATCAACCTGAACTCATTCAACATCATAGCCGTTGCGCCCCAAACAATTTCACCGTCAATTTGAAAGTGTGGTGCTCTTAGTCTGTATTGGCCGGCAGCCAGGATCTCCGTTGTGGCGACTGCATCGTCTTTGATCAACGCTTTGATGCTCCCGTTCAATATCCTCGAGACTTCAAATGGATCAGGTACAAAGGTTGGAATAGTTCTTATTGTACCGACGACCGGAGTGATCATATAGTTGCTGGGAATGACGTGAAACTCACTCAGGCGTCCTAATATTTCAATCTCCTGACCAGGAACACCAATTTCTTCGTGCGTTTCGCGCAACGCGGTTTCGATGGAATCTTCGCCAGGCTCCGTTTTTCCACCAGGCAAACTAACCTGCCCGCCATGCGTACCGGCATAATCGGGGCGCTTTATTAAAGGAAATTTTATGTCACCATCCTCTTCATATAATAAGATCAGTACACTTCCGGGGCGCGGAGGAAGCTCCGGTTTAAATTTAGGTTTGATGGCGCCAACAGGAATAGCCCTTAAAGGATCATGCGCCAACGCCGATGGAAGCTCGAGCTTCAACCTTTGAATGAGATTATTGATCAGCGTTGCATACATAATTCCACCCTATTGGCATTTTGACTCATAGGTCTTCACATCCATTTCCATTCTATCGACAGCCTTTGCATAATATTCACATGCCGTTCTTCGGTCGTGTTGCTTTTCATACGCCTGGCCTAAAAAGAAATATATCTTTTCTATAAATGAATCACCCGATTCCGCTCGTTTAAGCAAGCGGACAGCATCGTTATACTTCTGTTCCATCAAATAATAGATCCCCTTATTCCTGTAAGCCCAACCGTTGTAAGGATCGATGGTAATACTGAGATCGATATCTGCTCTGGCCTTGTCCATTTGATTTGTAAGCAAAAATAGGTATCCCCTATTATTAAGAAAATATGGATCGTCTGGGTCAATGGATAAAGCTTTCGATAAAAGTTCGCTTGCCTTCTGATAATTTTTCAATTCAACCTCTACCATCGCCAGCGCATTAAACGCATTTGCTTCTTCAGGATTGATTTTTAGGGAACGGTTCAAGTAGTATCGCGCGCTATCAAACTGTTTTTTATAATAATGCACCGTTCCTAAATTGACCAAAATTTCGCTGTTGGTGCTATCCAGCATTTGAGCTCGGCGAAATGAGGTTAACGCGTCATCAAACTTTCGAAGGCGGGTATTCGTTAAGCCCTGCAAAAAAAATACCGCTGAAGTATCGGGCTTTTTTGAAATAACATTATCAAGGTCCTTCAGCGTCCGATAATATTCCTTTAGCTCATAAGCAGTATTGGCGCGGTTAAAATATCCTTCGACAAAATCTGGTTTACACCGCACGGCGTTATCATAAAACGTTAACGCTTCGTCGTACTTTCTTTGATTGAAGTACAAGGTACCAAGGTTATTCCACGCGTCAGCAAAACAAGAATCGAGCTTAAGCGCCTCTCTCAAAAACCGTTCGGCCCTTTCACCATTCTGCTTTCTGACCATGTCATTGCTTTGAAGAAGAAACCGCTGAAGCTTCGTTTCTTTGCTATCCAGACAGGAAATCAGTAGGATTACGGTGATCCAATACAAATTTTTCATATATATAACCTGCGTATACCACTACACAAATGAGACAGCAATCGTTCTCATCGGGTAATTTTACCCATTTCTTTGCGTTTTTGGTGAAGTAATTTTGAGAATTTAAAACCATTTGATTTATTTGTACCCGTTAAGGCAATGAAAATAGTATCCAACGTAAGCTTGCACCACCATCATCATGTAACCTGATGCGTGGCAAGACTATGTTTTGATCTAACTATAAAGAGATTTAAAAAGGCTTGTCGCGAATTGTGGCAAGCCTTTTTTATTGTCGCATTTTTACCTAACACTTGGCAGCTTTTGCTGCCCTGGGAAAATTTACATTAAAAAAATCCTTGGTGAGTAGATCAAGGTGAAATCGTATGAGCACAATGCTTCGCATAGCAATTCAAAAATCGGGAAGACTTCAGGAAGGATCCCTGGCACTTCTAAAAGAGAGTGGCCTTTCTTTCAGCAATGGAAAAGATCAGCTCAAAACACAAGCACGAAATTTTCCAGTGGAAGTGCTCTTCCTCCGCGACGACGATATACCACAATATGTCGAAGATAAGGTCGCAGATGTAGGTGTCGTAGGCGAAAACATTGTGGCGGAAAAGCAAAAGAAAAACGAGATCGTAAAACGATTAGATTTTGCGAAGTGCCGGCTGTCCATCGCGGTGCCTCGCGCCGAAAATTATACCAGCATTGAATTCCTTAATGGTAAAAACATCGCGACGTCATATCCCAACATCGTAAAAGCGTTTCTGGACAAGAATAAAATTACCGCAGGTATTCATGAAATCAGTGGATCGGTAGAAATTGCACCGGGAATCGGACTAGCAGATGCTATTTGTGACATCGTAAGTACTGGCAGCACCCTTTTAGGAAATGG
>DASQTN010000601.1:0-6058 GCA_035641895.1 Chryseolinea sp.
CAATATTGCCGGCTGCCAAAACAATATCTCTTCCCTCCCCTGTGGCAGCCAAATGGATTTTGAGAGAACCGTCAAATTCTTTTAAATCATTGAAGGTAACTTTTGATTCATCCGAAAGGGTGAAAATTGTTGTCATGCTGGTACCGTTGTTTCCAGCAATAGGAAGCAACAAGGATGCTATTTCAGCTTTATCGGTTGCAACGTCTCCGAAATGGAGATGGACTGGGAACTCGCCTGTATCAAAAGTCTTATCGAGCACTATCGAAACGTCGGTTCCGCCATCTACTCTCTCCTTAAATGTCGCAGCACCTGTTATATCAAAGTCGCTAGCAGACTGCAACGGGTAAGTACTTTCGTTGCCTGTATAAATTTCGTCGATCACCTGGGGATCCTCGTCACTACATCCTACGCCGAAGCCGATCAAAATGACTAAAAGTAAATAACTCTTTACGTATTTCATGGCAACAATTTAATAAATGGGCTTAAAGAATCCTCAGAAAAGAACGGGAAATTCTCCGCGATATTGGATGAATGACCTCTTTTATGCCCTTGGAGCGATAATTTATAGACCGCTTCAGCCTGCCGCACAAATTTGCAAAGTCGGCAAGCAAGGGCTCTTTGATCTAAAGAGCCTGTAAGGGCAGGCAAAGGTTGCCTACTTAAGCGCTAAACGACGAGCATTTTGTCAGGTTCAGTCCAAACTCTATACTGCGATTTCCTTTGTCGCAAAGATCACCGATGTTAATATCTTCCGAAGAAGTGGGTAGCGTTTAGTAATGAAAGCCTGTCAATTAGAATTATTTTGCCTTACGCCTGCCTAGGCATTTAACAATTTTTCAATATTAAACTTTTTCATCTTCATGAACGCCTGGACCACCCGTTGACCTTTCTCCGGATCGCTCATGAGTTTTCCCAGTACTGTTGGAACAATTTGCCATGACACCCCGAATTTATCCTTGAGCCAGCCGCACTGACTTTCGCTTCCCCCCGCTACCAGTTTGTCCCAGTAAAAGTCAATCTCTTCCTGGGTTTCACAATCCACCACAAATGAAGTTGCCTCGTTAAACTTAAACGTGGGACCACCATTCAGTCCCATAAATTTCCTCCCATTGAGCTCAAAAATGACGACCATAGGGGTATCATTCGTAATTTTTGAATTTTCAAATATCGAGCAATAAAATTCAGCTGCAGCTTTGGCCTGACCATCAAACCACAGACATGGATAAATTGGATTTGTCATTGTCTTTGTTTTTAATAAATGATTTCGTCTTCATATGTAGCTTAAATATTCTTTTCGCAACTGTAGATTTTTGCCAATTGCTCTTCTCGCTAGCCGAAACGGAATTTTCTTCTCTAACCCAATGTCTTATTGTATGAACTCTTGGCGAAAGAGGCGACAATGTAGCTGATAAGCTTTCCCACAAGTCCATGATTGTCGGATGCAATGCCCTCGCAGACGTGCAGGTATGCGACTTGGCAATCACTCGACATTTGAACGACGTATTGCAACGCTTCCCGGGACGAAACTCCGCATGGTGTAGCAGCACTAGCAGGCAGATATTCTATACTATCCAAATCCAATTCAATGCCCGTCAACGTGCCGTCACCCACAAATTCTGCAGCATCTCTCAAAGCTTGCATCCAGGTTCTCCTTTGGTAAATAAATATTTCCTCGTAAGTAGAGAAAGCGATATCGGCTGTGTCCTTCACTTCTTGTAGAATAGGGTTCGGAATATAATTTTCATGAATTCCCAACGGGAAATATTTCAGCAGAAATCCATCCTGTTTTGCATACCGAAATGCATTGCCGCTGTGGCGGCCCTCCGCGACGCGGTAGTCCACATGCGCGTCAAGGTTAACACAGTTGATACCCCTTGGATGTCCTAGAGCCATCAATCCTAATGCCGTACCTTTTATGATGGGATATGCATTGTTGTGACCTCCACCGATCACGATTGGGATTTTCTTGCACGTAACAATCCATTGAATGAGTTCCGCGACGGCATCATCGATGATGGGGACTGCCTTACGATATTTTTCAAGCCTTTCATCCGAACTGCCGCCGCCCCTTACAATTTTTTCGTTTACTTCGTCAAAAGAAAAACGGCCGATGACTACAAAGTTCTTAGCGTTTGTAAAATCATTTGCTTGTATATTCAGGAAAGATTCCAGGAATGATTGCCAGGCCGTAGCTGTTCCTTCGTTGCCACCATTAGCCAACACGCCAATGTCTTCAGCGATTCCCAATACAACAAACAGTGCCTGGGTGTTTTCCAAAAAAGATCTCACTGGTTTATCATCGGGTACTTCTATAAGTTCGCCTAATTTCCTCTCGCCTGCGCGACGACGAACTACGCGCTCTAAACCCGATTTTTTTAAAGGTTCGAAATATTGAAACATACACGTTGTTTGAGGAGAAATCCATCTCTTTCTATTTCCAATGCAACCATTATTTATTTATTGCCCAAAAAGGTTTTCCCTGTTTACACAAATTCACCATTAAGCATCACCCGATCAATCCAGTTTTCACCAAATGAATAAGGCAAGTACGCTATCGACTCGACCGGAGTAGTAATGATTAAATTAGCTTTCTTACCACGTTGTATACTTCCAACCTCATTTTGTAATTCCATAGCATAGGCACCATTGATTGTTGCTGCATTGACTGCTTCTTCCGGCAACATTTTCATTTGTATACAGGCCATAGCAACAACCAAATTCATATTACCACTAGGCGAAGAGCCAGGATTGAAATCAGACGCGAGGGCTACTGCGGCACCGGCTTCGATCAATTTACGCGCGGGTGGATATTGCATCCGAAGAAAAAAAGCAGCGGTGGGCAACATCGTACCAATCGTTGCTGACTCACCGAGCGAATGAATGGCCTTGTCATCCATGCTTTCGAGATGGTCAACTGAAAGTGCATTCAGGAATACCCCCGCCTCGACTCCGCCGGAACAGTGTAACTGATTGGCATGCAACTTAGCCTTCAACCCATATGGACGAGCCGCTTCACAAATCTGAATTGTTTCTTCTGGTGAAAAAAAATCCTTCTCACAAAATACATCTACATAATCCGCTAATTGTTCGCGGGCAATCTGCGGAAGCATTTCTTCTACGAGCAGTCTGATATATCCCTGATGATCATTTTTGAATTGTGGGGGATAAGTATGCGCCCCTAAAAAAGTAGATTTAATAAGAAGGGAAGATTTTTGCTTTAGCCTTTTAATAACACGAAGCATCTTTAATTCCCCGTCCGTCGACAAACCATAACCACTTTTAATTTCGACTGCTCCAGTGCCCATTTTGCTGATCTGCTCCAATCGCTTCCATGCCATGTTAAAAAGTTGATCTTCGGTAACATCCTTTAATTTCGCTGCCGAATTTAGGATGCCACCGCCCTTTGCCGCGATCTCTGTGTACGTCAAACCTTTTATCTTGTCGACAAATTCGTCTTCACGTGAAGCGGCAAACACAAGGTGTGTATGGCTGTCACACCATGCAGGCAACATCATTCTGCCTGTCAAGTCAACAATGTCCTTTGTCGTTGAAAGACTTTGCGGCATACTGCTTGCGTGGCCATATTCAATAATTCTGTCGCCCTCCACCAACAGCCAGGCGTCTTTTATAATGGGAAGCTGCGCCAGCGCCTTACCCCTAAGTAACTCTGCTTTCTCCCGCACATTAACCAGTTGTCCGATGTTCTTAAATAGGGTTGCACGCATTACTTCAACCTTTCATTTATATCCAGTTGATGCGCCCGTGCAGTTTGTGCGGCCACTTCATAGCCGGCGTCCGCATGGCGTATCACGCCAATACCCGGATCGTTGCGAAGTACCCTGCTAAGCCTTGCTTCAGCTGCTGGTGTTCCATCGGCCACAATCACCATCCCGGCATGAATACTATATCCCATACCGACACCTCCTCCGTGATGCAGGCTAACCCAGCTAGCACCTCCTGCGGTATTGACCAATGCATTGAGAATGGGCCAGTCAGCGATCGCATCGCTTCCATCTTTCATGCTTTCGGTTTCCCTGTTTGGCGACGCAACGGATCCGGTATCCAAATGATCACGGCCTATTACAATGGGAGCTTTTACCCTGCCAGTTCTTACCAGGTCATTGAACGCCAATCCAGCCAGCTCCCGTTCGCCTTGCCCAAGCCAACAGATGCGGGCAGGAAGACCTTGGAATTTAATTCGATCCTTAGCCAGGCGTAACCAACGCTGCAGCCCTTTGTTCTCCGGAAATAAATCAGCGATTACACTGTCCGTTACCTCGATATCTTTGGGATCGCCACTTAAGGCAGCCCACCTGAACGGCCCCTTTCCTTCACAAAACAGGGGACGAATATAGGCCGGCACAAAGCCGGGAAAATCAAATGCATTTTCAAGCCCGTTCTCTTTTGCCCTCGCCCTGATATTGTTGCCATAGTCAAATGTCACCGCTCCTCGACGTTGTAATGCCAACATCAACTCCACATGGCGTCGCATACTTTCGTAGCTTAGTTTAATATACTCTGCGGGATTTTCTTTTCGGAGAACATTGGCTTGCTCTACAGAAATTGTATGAGGTATGTAACCAATGAGCGGGTCATGCGCAGAAGTCTGATCGGTTAGAACATCGGGCACTAGTTTTTTCTCCAGCAGTCTCTCAAGCAACGTCACAGCATTGCACACAACGCCTATGCTCAGCGCTTGTCTGTCCTTTTTTGCCTGCCATGCTAAACTGATCGCCTCATCAATATTTTCGACCATCACGTCGATATAATGCGTCTCCAACCTTTTCTCTATGCGCCACTTTTCTACCTCTGCCGCCAAACAAACCCCTTCATTCATGGTGATGGCCAGTGGCTGCGCCCCTCCCATCCCACCTAAACCTGCAGTTACACTCACTGTTCCCTTTAGAGAGCCATTAAAGTGCATGTCTGCTACCGCTTCGAACGTTTCGTATGTCCCCTGGACAATTCCTTGAGAACCGATGTATATCCAGCTCCCGGCAGTCATCTGACCAAACATTATAAGGCCTTTTTTTTCTAGCTCATCAAAATGTTCCCACGTCGCCCATTCCGGAACCAGTTGTGCATTGGAAATCAGCACCCGCGGGGCATCTTCATGTGTCTGCAATATGCCCACCGGCTTACCACTTTGCACGAGCAGCGTCTCATTGTTTTCCAATTGCTTTAAGCCTTTAATAATTAGGTCGAGACATTCGAAATTGCGGGCAGCCTTCCCGCGGCCACCATAGACAATCAATTCGTCCGGCTTTTCCGCCACGTCGGGATCAAGATTGTTCAAGAGCATTCGCAGCGCAGCTTCCTGCACCCACCCCTTGCAACTTAACGTGGTTCCCGTTGGTGTTTTATACTTTGCTACATCGTAACCTTTTTGCGCAGTTATTGACATGAGATTTGCGAGTTTAGATGTTGACTCTCCTTTTGTTTCATTACCAATTTAGAGAAGAGTTGTGACAAGTGCTACTTTGCCAACATCCGAGCGAACGTTTTGCCCCGATGCACTTGATCGTCCAACAATAAAAATCATGAATTTGTAACCATATTTGTGGACCGCAGTACTCAAAGAGGAATGAGATGTAAGGCAGTCCTGGCCACGGAAGTTCGTTAATATTAATAAACACCAAGCGACCTATGATTCGGAGTTATTTCATTGTAGCATTCCGCAATGTCTTGAAGAGCAAGGTATTTTCGGCCATTAATGTGTTAGGATTGAGCATTGGCCTCGCAGCTTGTCTGCTTATTTTTCAGTTTGCAAGTTTTGAATTAAGCTACGATCAGTTCAATGAAAAGCTTGATAGGACTTATCGCATAACCAACGACCGTTTTCAGCATGGGCGGTTGATACAGCACGGGACAATCATGTATCCCACTATCGGTCCGACGATGGCCAAAGATTATCCTGAAATAGAAATGTATACCCGGCTGATGCCTGGGGGTACAATGAACGTTAAACTAAACGATAAAAATTTCAGGGATGACATTTGCCATTTTGCAGATGAGCATTTCTTTTCTGTTTTCAGCTTTAAATTGCTGGCAGGTGAAC
>DASQTN010000602.1:0-2068 GCA_035641895.1 Chryseolinea sp.
TATGGAACCTTACACATTGTATAAACATCACAGCTGCAGAACCCTCGCAGAGATTGCGTTACAGGAAAAAGACTACAATACGGCTGAAAAGTATATTCGCATGTTCGACAAAGAATATCCCTATCAGCATTTTTGTGGTAATGAATGGTCCGCATACGATATGTACAAAGCCGTCATGGAGTGCAAAGTATATGAAGGTAAAGGCGAGACCAAAAAAGCAATGCAAGCTCTGTTGCCTTACATTTTTTCGGATGCACTGGCTTCAAATGAAGAAGTAGTAAGAAAATTATTACACCTGCTGGAGGCGAACTTCACGGAAGAACAAAACCGGCAGGAATTTGCCCGCGCCCTGGCTTCTCTTGAGGTGAAAGAAAAAAAGAAAGATCCCAGGGCTATCATCGAGCTATACGGTGTTAAAGTTCCGGTAATAGATTATTTCTATGATTCAAAAACTAGCCCGAGAGAACACTTTCAGCAAAAAGTGAAGGAGCATGAGTTGTTTCAAAAGTTTTTGTGAGGATGCGTACCCGGAAATTAGTGCCTTTTTATCAAGCCCACTATCGAGTGAGTAATGTGAGTAATTTTACGCCGTGTTTCTCTTACAATCTAGGGACATGGACAATCTCGCCTGCCGTCGACGACCCTCAATCTAAAATCTAAACCGGGAAACTTACCCTAGCTGAGACTCTAATCTCATTCCTTCGCTATTTATTTTCTCTTCTTCAACCAACCGACGAAGTCTTTCAAAACTTTCATGGATCTTCATGCCTTTTATGACAATGAGTTCGCATATAAGACGCCGCATAAACTTCGGTAACATGCCATTCATTTTAACATGCCAGTAAAGTCTTGTTCCTGAATTTGTCTCCTCGAATTTAACCGTCAGGGTGAAATTGACTGGACCTCTTCCCATAGAAGAGGTGTAATATTGAAACGGTCGGTAATCGAGAATTCTTTCGATCACCTTGCTGTTCACGCAATGATTGGTGGCACCCCTGCGCGTGGTTTTGCTCGGACGCGATCCTTCCTTCCAGTCAGACCCAAGAGCCCATAATGTTCGCTTTTTCGAATCATTCGTCCATTCCCACAATTGCATCGGAGCAACTGCAAAATCGCTGTGAACAACCAGATCAGCCTCCTCTGGCGTCAGATAAACTTTTCTTTCAGAAAGAAAATTTTTATAGTGCTCGTTAAGATCAATACTGAAAGTTTGAATTTTGCCGATATGCTCATACTCCTCCGGTTGCTCGTGAAGTTTGTCGGGGTAGGTTTGTATTGCATCCAAACAATCTTTCGTAAAAAGTGCATAGGCGGTCCACCCGGTGGTCTCCATGACATGATTCTTCAGCAGCCGATGCGCTACGTTCACAGAAGTTCCAAGCGGTTTATTTTTTCCCCCTACGTTATTCATGATGTAGTCGCCGTAATGCACAACGAATTTTAGATCTAACGACGAAGCCATTTCGCAAGCTTTGCAATGGCAAGTTCTTATTCTCGTAAGAGATGCCTTTCTATCTCTGAATTTGAAGTAAGCGGACTGAAGGATTTCAAGGACCATGTCATGTCGTGCAAGTCCGTCGGAATAAACAAAAACAGCATCGCCTTCTACTTCCGCCAATTTGAACGTTGGCGTTAAAAAGGAAATGATACTCTTCAATATGTTCTGCAATATTTCCTGCGAGTGGTCCAACTCCGTTGCAGCGACAAATGGCGTAAATCCTGTGATATCTGCCAGCATTAAAAAACCTTTGCGCGTTGTGGGGTTCATAAAGGCATTACCTGAAATCGGTGTAACAAGTTAGCCTTTTATGTGCTTAGGTGTTTATGTGTTTAAGTGTTTTTGTTTAAGGGAATAATCGTTGGACGTGCGCGTGGTACGGACAACGCCAAAAGTGCAGCAAATTTAATTTGACTTTTCCCTCTTGTTAAAAGTATACGTGACACCAACAGAAGCGTAATTGAATAAGGCGAAATTGTAGACTTCGTCATTATCTGCACCTCCTTCAAGAATACGGTAGCCCGCACGAAGGCCAAGGTTGTCAGAAACCTGATAGGTTGCTGCGATCAA
>DASQTN010000603.1:0-6699 GCA_035641895.1 Chryseolinea sp.
ATGTGCGATAAGCATGCACTTTTCTTAATCCAGATAGAGCTGGGAACGTTTATCGGGAAAGGCAAGTTGCATAACTCAGGTTTGTTCCAAAGCGAACTTCAAAACGATCTTTTTGCCTACCGGCGCGCTGGTAAGGGGACGGTAAAAAAACGTTTGGTCCTTGACGTTGCTTCCAAACCAATTTCCTATTCGCCCAACGGTCAGGGCAGTCACTTATCGTTTTTACAAGCATTAGCGATTTTACTTTTCCGTGGATTTCTTATTATTACGGATGAGATTCAAATGTTGTCAAAATGATACTAGTAAAGGAGCTAGACGCGAAGGGTTTTGAACGCATAGTTTACACTCTAGCCTGAATTCTTTTTTTGAATCGATTTACTACCACCCATGTCAAGCCCTATTTTTTCATTTTGCTAAAATTTATTACTGAAGTCATATGAGAAGATTTTTGTTGAACAACTGGATTGTCATTACCGTTGCCGTCGCCCTAATAGCCAGTGTAGTCATGGCAATTCAAAACAAAGAAACCATTGATAGGAGCAGTGAGCGTCAATTGCAATCGGCAAAGGCCAAACTATTGGCGAAGGAAATATTAAGTGAGACCGTTCATGGCCTTGATTTAGGATTGCGTGGTTACGCATTGTCCAAAGAAGAAAAAATGTTAATTCCTTATCAAAAAGCAATCGAGCAAAACGATCTTATTTTTAAAGACTTGAATTCGTTGCTGACGGCGCAGCAATATCAAAACGTTAGTGACCTAAAGTTGGTTGAACAAGAGGTCCGTGGTTATATCGCGCTATGCAATCAGATGATCGAAGCGGTGAAAGTAGACACAACCTTGGATCGCGTTGTAGCTATGCTAAGAGAGGACCGTGGCTATGCTGTATGGAAGAAGTACGATGATTTTTTAAAACCACTTAATGTATTTGAGGACACTATTTATCAGGATGCCTTGACAAATTATAATGCCGCAATTCGCAATAATCTTATTTTACAGGTGTGCATCGCCCTTCTGGTATTGCCAGCGCTTTATTTATTTATGCGCAACATAAGAAACGAACGCAATGCACGTCAGCGCCTATTAATGGATGTACAAAACAACGACCGCACATTTGTATTCGAATCCGGACTGGAACAAAGTACTGATGCAGACACTGTGATCAACGCCTCTATACGAAATGCCCGGGCGGCTTCAGATTTTGTCAAGGAAATGGCCAGGGGAAACTATAGTATTGAATGGAGCGGTTTTTCCGAACAGAATAAATCGCTGAACAAAGAGACTCTTTCCGGCAACCTCCTTGATCTGCGCGAAAAGTTGAAAACATTGAAAGAGGAAGACGAGCGACGGAATTGGTTGAATCAAAGCCTGACGCGTTTTTCTGAAATCATACGAAACCATCAAGATGATACTAAAAGGCTTGCTGAAAAGTCTGTTTCCTTTTTTGCAACATCATTGAATGCGCAACAATGCAGTCTGTTCATCGTGGAAGGCGAGGACGATACCAGGTTTTTAAATCTGGAAGCGTGTTATGCCTATGATCGAAGGAAATGGCAGGACAAGAAAATTGACATTGGTAGTGGATTATTGGGCCAGGCTTTTCTTGAAGGTGACGTTGTTCAGCTAAAGAATGTACCGCAGGGATATACAAAAATCACGTCCGGCCTAGGCGAGGCGACACCCGGCAACGTTGTGATCGTTCCTCTAAAGTATGAAATGCAAATCGCCGGCATGTTAGAAATGGCGTCACTACAAATATTTGAAGAATCACATATTGAATTTTTGCAAAAGGCGAGCGAATTTTTGGCGTCTGCACTTTTGAATTCCAAGACAACGAATAAGATGAAATCCCTGCTGGAGCAAGCGCGGATAACCGAGGAGAACATGCGTCAACGGGAAGAAGAAATGCGTCAGAACATGGAAGAATTACAGGCCACACAGGAAGAGCTGGTCCGGAAAGAACGAGAGATGCACGAACGGCTTTTGGTGAAGACGAACTAAACTGAACATTGCATGCGATAAATTACGCCAGAGAGTTTGAGATAACTTCTGCGTAATGTTGTTGAGATTCATACGATTGATCCAACGCCGCCTTTATTGAGGGAATTTTCCGATCGTAAATATTTTGGTCGGACTTTCTTTTCCCTTCAGCTCCGCTTCTGCCACAAAGCTCGTCCTTCCGCGGTCCTTTTCCGGAAGCCGAGCTACAAGTGATTCAGACAGCAGTAATTGCTTTTCAAAATGGTTACAGAGGCTTTGAATCCGTGATGCAGTATTCAAAACA
The DNA here is from genome assembly GCA_035641895.1 of Chryseolinea sp. GTDB lineage: Bacteria > Bacteroidota > Bacteroidia > Cytophagales > Cyclobacteriaceae > Chryseolinea. Next base: position 2,283 of record DASQTN010000603.1, read on the forward strand.
TCGCCATGATAGGCAATTTCAGTTTTGATCTCACCGACTTCAGCAACTGTAACCTGCCCACAATGCACACCAGCTTTGAATTGTGGTCGTACTCCGTAAATTGAAATAAAATATTCTTTTTTTGCTTCAAGTCTGTCATGGAACGCAAAGGCAAATTCATGACAATAAGACGCGCAAAACGATCCATTCATACGCCAAGTCAGCACAACTTCATCTCCCACATATTGATAGACCTCTGCATTGTACTGCAGCAATGGTATTGTCAGTTCTGCATAGCAGTCCTGAATCAGTCTGCTATAAGAAACATGTTCCAGCTTTTCCGCCAGCTGTGTTGAGGATTTCAGATCAAGAAACATGAAAGCTCGCTCTTCGACTTTTGGCGCAAAGTAGCGACCCAACGTATATTCGAGAAATACACGCGGACCAAATTTCTTATTTATCTGCAGGATGAAATGATACAACGCACTGGACATGGAAAGGTGAAACAACACGATGAGTCCATCAGGGGAAAAGACGTAAGACAACGCGAACTGCACAGTGTTTCCTAATGTACTGGAGATGAAAATAACAACCATGAAAAATAGGACATAAGAAATTGTGCCCATCAGCACTACCCGTAGAAAAGATCTTCGTCGTTTAAATCGTAAAAGATTATTTAACGGGAAAAAGCCGAATAGTAAACCGATAGAAAAACCGCCTAGACTCGCGTAAGCAGCAAGGTCTCCATAGTTAAGGTCGGGCGGCGCAAATTCGCCCAAGCCAAAGTATCTGATCGTAACCAAATAGAATCCTGCCAGCATCCAATAGGACACTGAAAATAAGAGTGAATAAATTCTCAGCTTATTGTGTATCATGGGTGCCGACGGTAAATATAAAAGATAAATTTACCAGTCTGTGATTGGGGTTAATCCGTGCGTTTCCATTTCGTCGATTTGGCGGATGCCTATATTCAAGAGTGATTGCAAGAAATCCTCAAGCTATATATGGACCATAAATGATCAAGGCGCATATTACTGCGGCAACGCTGATGAAAAGGACACCACCTGCAGCCAGGTCTTTCACCTGGCCAATTATCGGATCACGTTCCTGCGTAACGCGATCTGCCAATTTTTCTATGGCCGTATTGAAAATCTCCGCGGTCCATACCATCCCAATTAACATTAATGTAATCAGCCACTCGGTGTGGCTAATCTTAAGTATAAAGTTTACAATAAGCACCGCGGATGTCGCAACCAAATGATAACTCATATTCCGTTCAACCTGGAACGCGACCAAAATGCCTCTCATGGCATATTTGTAGCTCTCCAGATGTTTTTTAATCATGCTCTTTTTTGGTTCACTCATTTTAGTAGATTTTTTATAAGATACGTGGAGAACATCTCATTGGCTCACGTGCGCAAGGTAAACCGAAAGAAAACATGCCAGGCAAATAAAACCAGGAAGTGTAAACGGAGACAGAATATTTTGTTGAAGGCCGTAGCATCGACTTGAATAATAGCTGATCAGCCAGAATATTTTGTAGAATGCGATGTCCCAAATATCAAAAGTGCCATTGGTAAAGTGAATGAGCTGACAAAATTCTAAACCGATGGCGAATGAAATAGGCACAACAATAAATTGTATTCTATATTTCCTGATTTCTAAATAAAAATCGTGTGATAGTGCAGTAGCACAATAGACCCAAAGACCTCCTGGCAATGAGAATATTATTGTCTCGTTCAACGGAATTGTATTGGTTATGATGCTCTTTATGGTCGTGTATGTATCAAATGAAATAATTAAAATAATCAACTCATTCACAACTGTCTTTTCTGATCGATAGAACACGTAAATAAACAGGCTCATCAATAATGCTGCTACTATGCTACATGCTTTTTTCATATATCTGGATTTTGAAATAAGAAGCCAACCCGGTATTAAACTCCTTAAGCAGTTTGAACTTTTCTATTTTATGTAAACTAGACATATGAAATACTGCTTTGAAGTAGAACAGCTTGGAAATACTTCCAAAGATCTTATCTAAATTTTTCAGCCAATTATTCGGGGTCATGTGATTTAGAATAAAGACTTTCCCGTTTGGTTTTAACACTCGGTACACTTCTTCCAATAATTTCTCAGGATCCTCGACTACTGCAATGACATGGGATAGGACAACGTAGTCAAAAACATCGTTCGGAAACAAAAGAGTCTCGCCATTCATTTTAAAGAGTTGAATATTTGACTTAATGTGTTTACGGGCTCTTGTAAGCATGCCGAGCGAAGTATCAATTCCTGTGACTTCGTGCGTACTATAATATTTGAAATGAGCTCCATTTCCTACGCCGATTTCGAGTAATCGTCCATTTGGGTATTTATTGACGATGGCAAAGAATTTATGCTTCTGGGGCTTTAAAAAAAAGTCAATGATAGGATACAGCCCTGTTAATCGATCATAGAATTTTTCCGAACTGTTGCTCATCTTGTGGTCTATTTTTTCCATGCCGATAGATAGTGGACGTGCTGTCCTCACCTAAAGGTATTTAAAAGAACTTTCAAATTCAAAGTAAAACAGGAATAAACGGGGTGTCACTGTGGCGACCGGAAGGTAAGGCGTTAGTATCCAGATTTCAGGAGTGATGTAAATGTGTCCTTAGTACCTGCGTACTTCGTACAACAAATTGATAATCCGCAACTTATGTATTTTAGGTATATTTGGATAGATTGTCTCGTACCTGCGCAAAAGAATGTTTGTTGTAGTCACTGCGTTGTATATTTGAAAAAATGAAGAGCAATAAATTTACAGGGGTCATCACCCATAATTCTATTGCGTCAATGTTCGATCCATTTTTATAATACATTATGCTTGAACTTGTAATTGAAGCCCGGCATGCGTCTATAGCTCCCGGGATGGAAGTAAAAAGAATTCTTCCTTTTCGGATGAAAAGAATGGTGGGTCCATTCATTTTTATGGATCATGCTGGTCCTGTTAATTTGAATTCGATTGCTCCGAACAATCTTGACGTTTTACCTCATCCACATATTGGATTATCGACTGTTTCTTACCTGCTGGAAGGTGAAGTCACACATCGGGATAGCTTAGGCGTTGAGCAAGTAATTAGGCCAGGTGAAGTAAACTGGATGACTGCCGGCAGTGGCATTTCTCATTCCGAGCGGTTTGAAGATCCCTCTCTATTAGCCGCAGGAAAATTGGAAATGCTTCAGACCTGGGTGGCCCTTCCTGAAAAAGATGAAGAGAGTAGCCCCGCGTTCGATAACTACAAGCCCGAAGCTTTGCCGGTGTATTCAGACAAAGGAATCTGGATGCGCTTGATTGCCGGGGATGCATTTGGTCTTAAAGGCGATGTAAGGACTCATTCGCCACTTTTTTACATTCATGCATTAATTGATCAAGGAACAAGATTTGGCCTTCCAAAAGAACATAGCGAGCGTGCAATCTATATCACCAAGGGAAAAGTTGAAGTGTCAGGTAGAATTTATGCAGAAGGACAAATGCTTGTCTTCAATAGAGGTACTGAACCTGTGCTGGTTGCCAAAGAAAACAGCACGTTAATGTTTCTTGGTGGAGAACCATTGGGAGAGCGATTCATTTGGTGGAATTTCGTCTCATCAAGAAAGGATCGTATTGAACAAGCTAAGGCGGATTGGGAAAACGGCAGAATCGTTTTGCCTCCCAACGATAACAAAGTTTTTGTTCCCCTGCCAAAGGACAAAACCAAGCCGGCTGGAAATCCGTCACCACAGGCACTGTCATAAGAATTAGTCAAGATACACATTCATGGAGATAGGAATAGATAGCTTCGCGTCCGCGATGTATGGAAGTCATACTCTTAGCAGTGTTGACGCCATGGAGCAGTTGTTGGACAGAATCGTTTTTGCAGACCAGGTTGGCTTGGACGTATTCGGTATCGGCGAACACCATCGCAAAGAGTTTCTGGATTCCGCAACGGCTGTCATACTGGCCGCGGCTGCAGGTCGTACAAAACGAATTCGCCTTAGCAGTGCTGTGACAGTGTTGAGTACTGCCGATCCTGTGAGGGTTTATCAGAACTTTGCCACGTTAGATTTGGTATCAAAGGGAAGAGCGGAACTGGTGGTTGGGCGCGGTTCATCCGTTGAAGCTTATCCGCTGTTCGGGTTCAGTCTGAATGATTATGACGCGCTCTTTCAGGAGAAGCTGGATTTACTTTTAAAAATCCGGGACAAAGAATTTGTAACATGGTCAGGGAGATTTCGGCCTGCGATGGACAAGCTTCCCGTATATCCAAGAGCGATGCAAACCAAATTGCCAGTGTGGCTCGGAGTAGGGGGTACACCTGAATCTTTTGTTAGAGCCGGGAAGTTGGGACTGCCGTTAATGGTCGCGATCATTGGAGGACAGACGGCCCGTTTTCGTCCTTTAATTGATATGTACCGTGAA
>DASQTN010000604.1:0-4114 GCA_035641895.1 Chryseolinea sp.
TCGATAGGTAATAATCCCAAATGCTGTCCATTAAGAGGTCTACTGCAAAATAGCTAAACACTGATCCTGCAATCGACGCAAGCGAAAGGATGACAACGAACTCCGTATTGATGATCCGTGTGATGTTACCGATCGAGGCACCAAGTACCTTGCGGACGCCGATTTCCTTCGTTCTTCGAATAATATTAAGAGATACAAGCGTAAATAAGCCAGTTGCGGACAGCATCAAGGCAATAACACCGAGGAAGGAATACATCTTAACGATATTACCATTTACATTATCAACTTCATCAGTGTTCTCAACCAGCATATATCCGTTGTAAAGTCTGTTAGGAAAAATCTCTTTCCACTTTGCCTCCATAAATTTATTCAAGCCTGGAACATTTGCCTCTTTAGCATTTACAACGATCTGACTATATTTTTCCGGACCGATATATCGTATCATCAATGGTTCGAGCGACCGCCATAAGCCCATCGTATGTACGTCCTTCACCACGCCAACTACGTAAAGCTTGGTTGTATCTTTCCAAATAACTTCTTTACCCAGCGGCTTTTCCCATCCAAACATCGTAGCCATCTTTTGAGAAATGATAATCGATTCCCTTTTGTCCGTCTCGGAATCCTGGACAAAATCTCTCCCTTCAAGCAGAGTGAGATTCATGGTTTTCAAATAATGATCGCCTACATCGATAATATCTACTTCTACTTCCTTTGATTCATGTTTTACCGGCTCGTTTACGCGGTTCGAGAAGATACCACTTGCAGCGCCAGCCATGGATATTATCTGAGGATTACTCTGCAACGAATTCCGGTAAGTTTCAAATTCTTCCTTGCTGTCCAGCCATGCAATAACGGAACCCTTAGCATCAAATCCTAAGTCATATTCCTTCTGGTAGTTCGCATTTTGAAGGAAAGCAATCGCGCTTACTATCGCGATCAATGAAATTGCAAACTGAAGGCCCAGAAGGATTCGTGTAAAATAGTTTGTGCCGCCAAATTTTAGTTTTCCTTTAAGAATGCTGATAGGTTCAAAATTGCTGATATAAAACGCAGGATACGCGCCGGCCAGCAAGCCGGTAAATATCAGTATAACGGCCATAAATATTAGGAATTGAGGATTGTCCAGATAATGCGGTGTTACGCGCATATAGGGCCACATCGTATTCCAGCCTTCCGTTAAAAATTCACCAAAGACCAGTCCCAGTAAGACCGCGAAGAAACAAATCAATGTTGTTTCACCAATAAACTGTACGATCAATTGCTTTCGCAGTCCGCCCATTACTTTTCGAATTCCAATCTCCTTCAATCTTCTCGAAGAAATTGCAATAGCTGTATTGGTAAGATTGAAACATGCAATAAGCAAGATCAGGATTCCCATCACGGCCGATCCCACAATCGCTGCAGGCGGTGGGGCACTCCAGGTCCAAGAGCGCACAAAGGCAGCCTGGTCGTTTACCGCCATGGTAGGAAAATGATCAAGCGCTAATTCCTTGATAATAAAATCTTCTCTTACCTTATTATTGTTTTCAATGTATGGCTGAAGTTGTTTGTGAATCGCGCTTACTCTGCTTGGATCATTTACCTGGATAAATAAAGTAGCTTCCTGCGTCCAATTATCGTCCGTTGAGGCAACATGTTCATCCTTGCAATTTTCAAAATTCATGAAGGCGTCACGGGAGTGAAAACTTGAATTCTGTGGTTGTTCCTTAAAAACCCCGGCTATTTTTATTTCTTTGAGGTTGGTCCTATAAACTTGTGTTATCGTCTTACCAAATGCTTCTTCCGGAGAACCGAATAACCGATCGGCCATTTTATCACTAATGAATACACTGGACACGTCCTTCAGTGCTTTGGGATCGCCCTTTATAAATTCGAACGAAAACATTTCAAAAAATTCAGGGTCGACATAGCTCAGATTAGATTCAAAAAGATCGTTCTCTCTTTTGAAATTGGAGTACGAAAAATGATAACGCGATGACTTATCAACATCCTTAAAATTTTGCTCAACAATCCCCCCTAGGGGTAGTGGGCCATATCCCCATCGCGTAACCTCATTGTCGAATTCCCTGATAGCGCTTACCCTGTAAATCTGACTCGCATTCGTATGATTACCATCGAATGTCGCCTGATATTCGTAGGCGAAGTAGGCAACAATACAACACGCGATTGCCAGTGCCATACCAAAAACATTGATGAAGATGAAGAGTTTATTCTTCATCATATTTCGCAGGGTTATCAGTAAAAAATTTTTGAGCATACAGTAGGGAATTGGGATAGAGGTAAGACTCTAAATTGAATGCGAAGGTTGCGTTTAAAGTGTAAAATAATGTCACAAGAAAAAAGATTTCATAAAAAAACCTCCCTGGACACAAAGCACCAGGGAGGTTAATTCACATGTTGCCATGTGAGCTGTGTTAAATATGAAATTGCTCTTTGATATTTTCAGTTACAACTTTTCCGTCGAATAAGTTAATGATGCGGTGCGCGTAGTTGGCATCATACGGAGAGTGAGTTACCATGATGATGGTAGTTCCCTCTTCATTAAGTTGTGACAACAACTTCATTACTTCTTCACCGTTCGCGGAGTCAAGGTTACCCGTAGGCTCATCGGCCAGTATCACCTTTGGTTTCGCTACGATCGCGCGGGATATGGCGACACGTTGTTGCTGACCACCCGACAGCTGTTGGGGGAAGTGATTTCTGCGGTGCATAATATTCATACGTTCGAGTACTTCCTCTACACGTTGTTTTCTTTCACCTGCAGGAACCTTCATGTACAATAAAGGAAGTTCCACATTTTCAAATACGGTAAGCTCATCGATAAGATTGAAACTTTGGAATACAAAACCAATGGAACCCTTGCGAAGCTGCGCCCGCTGACGTTCAGAATACCTTGCAACTTCATGCTCGCCAAAATGATATTCACCACCAGAGGGGTTGTCCAACAATCCAAGGATGTTCAACAAGGTTGATTTTCCGCAACCAGAGGGACCCATTATAGCAACGAACTCGCCTTCCTTGATTTCAAGGTTGATGTTGTTTAAGGCGGTGGTCTCTACTTCTTCTGTCGTGTAGACTTTTTCAAGGTTTTTGAGTTTGATCATGGTGAGTTTATTTACAATTTGATGGTTGGAGGACTTATTTAGTTTGAATTAGTACTTATTTAACGTTCGATAGTTACACTTTGACGACATAATAAATAACATCGTTACAAATTATATCAATTCAGGAGTAAAACCTCATTTGTTCCAAAGTTCTCATACGATGACGTAATAACTTTATCACCGGGTTCTAGCCCTTCGAGCACCTCAAAGTTTTCGGCGCCACTCTTCCTGCCTAACTTTATGTCTCTTTTTACAGCCCGGCCATCATCTTCCAGCACATACACCCAGTTGCCGCCTGTGTCTTTATAAAATCCGCCCACAGGCAACAGTAACTCTTCAGAAGATTGACCCAATTCAATTCGCAATCGAAGGGATTGACCACGCCGAATTCCCGGAGGTACGTCGCCGACAAAGTTCATATCAACTTCGAACCTTCCATTTGTAACTCCTGGATAGATGTATTTAATCTCCAATTCATAATCTTTATTATTGAATGTAGTTGTTGCGTGCAACCCAGTCGTGATACGCGGCAAATACAATTCGTCAATAGGAACTTTTACTTTGTAACTGCCAACCACATCAATCCATCCAAGCCGCTGACCCGTATTTACACTCTGACCTGGATCTAATTGAGGACGGGAAAGTTGTCCGTCGATCGGGGCGCGAATGACCAGGTTATCCAGGATTTTCCCTGCGCCTTCAAGGCTTTGCATCATTCTAAGCTCAGAAGCCATAATATCTTTGACCTGCCTTATCCTTTCGATTGAATCTGCCTTATAAGTTGTATAGGTAATTTCTCGCCTTTTCAAATTGAATTTATAGTCAGCTTCCACACCTTCAAACTCTTGTTTTGAAACTAATTTTTTTTCGTATAACGCTTTTTGGCGTTTATACTGTGGAACTAGCTTTGCTAATTCTTTATCAACTTCAGCCAGCGTTTGCTGTTGCGCCAAATCGTTTTGAGTTAAGGAAAGGCGTGTTTGTCTTAATTCATTTACGCTTTGATTTAA
>DASQTN010000605.1:0-4383 GCA_035641895.1 Chryseolinea sp.
GGAGCCATCTGACATCATTACACGATGTTCTTGCTGATAAGTAGTTAAGTTTTTCACGGCAGCATTCCAAGCATCGGTTGAGGCCTTCATATCATCAGGATGTACCTGCCATTCCCACATCCAACCACCGTTATCGGTTTGTTTTGCGCCGGAGAATTCGCGAACCCTGTTATTGTAATATGAAACAGTTCCATCACGTTCTGCGATCCACACGACTTGGGGCATGGAGTTCGCGAGATGTTTAAAGAGCTGTTCATTTTTCTCCACTTTTTTTCTCGCCTCCACCATATCCGTTATGTCATGTGCGATTACCATCAACCCGAAAATTTTTCCATGCTTGTCCTTTCGTGGCTGAAAGGCAAAATGAACGTAGATCGTTTCTACTTTCCCATTTACTCGAATTTTAATTCGTGCTTCTGGCGACGTGTACGGGATACCAGTATTGTAGACATTCTGGGCGATGGCACGGATTCCTTGTTCCTCTAGTTCGGGAATTATACTAAACAATGGTTTGTTGATTATGTCTTCATATTTCCTACCACCATAACTAAGCAACGCTGCGTTTGCATTTTCTATAATGAAGGATTCACCTTTAAAGATTCCGATTCCCACCGGGGTTTGTTCAAAGAGCCTTCTCACCGCCGCCTCGTTTTCAATTAATTTAAATTTATTCAAAACCTGTTCCGTGACGTCCACCGACATATGATGGATGCCATAAATTTTTCCATTCGGTCTTCGTAAAGCTTTGTAAGTATAATTGTAATAACCAGCCTGAAGCTTGCCGTCAACTTTGAGCAAAGCATAGACTTCTTTTCCCGAGAACTCAATACCGGTCGAATAAACTTTTTCGAGCTGTTCAAAAAATGGTTGACCCTCCAGTTCTGGTAAAGCTTCTCTTATCGTTTTTCCAACGATGGATGAATCTTTGCCCCAGACTTTCAACATCACATCATTGACGTACTGTATCCGAATCTCAGGTCCAACGTATAGACCGGCGCCTACTTCCGGCGTTTCGGTAATCAACGTTCTGAATCTTTCTTCGCTTTCCTGTAATTTTTCAATGGCATTCTTTTCATCTGTGATATCCAGGGCAATACCAATAAGCCTGGTAGGTAAGCTGTCATCGTCAAAGATAAGCGTCCCATTTACCCGGATCCAACGGAAGGATTGATCAGGCATCAGCAAACGAACTTCATATTGGAATTTTCCGGTTTCAAAGGCCTGGAGTTCAGCCGCATTTCTGATGGGCAAGTCATCCGGATGAATTCTGGACAGGTAATCACTTAATTGAACCGAAGCGTCAAATCCAAAAATATTTGCGAACCTTTTGGTCGTGATGATCGTCCCGGTTTTATAGTCCAGGTCGAACGTACCCAGGCCCGCGGATTCAATCGCCATGCGGGCGCGCTCTTCCAGCTCCTCCAATTTCTTCTTTTCAGAGACCTGATCGCTTACGTCATAGCCAATGGCCAAAATTCCCGTGATGTTTTTGTCATCATCCCGGACAGGCTTATAAACAAAGTTGACGTATATTTTTTTTGGATTTCCGTGATCGCCTTGGATAACAGTTCTTTCTTTACCCTCAAAGACGATCCCGGCAGCATATACTTTTGTGAGAATTTGAAACAACGGCTGAGTTTCCATTTCAGGCATCGCCTGAAGTAGCGGCAAACCCAAAATACTACTGTCTTTCTGCCAAAGCTTTAACGAAGTTTCATTGGCCATTTCGATTATGAAGTCAGGACCAGTATATAAAGCCGCAGCGAAAGGAGCTTCCTCAAATAAGTGTCGAAAGCGATGATCTAAAAGGTCAATGTTTACACGATTGCCCATTTAAGGAATAAGTAACTAAGAAGGGGAATTGTTCATTTTTTTTCAGAAAAATTATATTCGAAAGTTGTTGTCCCGGGAATTTGGGAATTTTCCAAAAAAGGGATGCAAACCGATGCCAGCAGTGAGGAACTCCCTCACCAGATGTTGCTGTCATTCCGGTGAATTACCTCTCCAACGGCGTTAATGCGATGCGAGGACTACTTCCGATGTAACCCCGACGACAAATATTAATTAGTTAGTTCACTCAGGTTTTCTGCGCTTAAAACTGATTTGCTATTTTGACGCCTCCAAGTCAATTTTTTGGACTTTCTCATATCCAAAAATTTCATCAAGGGTTAGTTCGCGAACGTTCCCATATGGTTTCAATGCCTTGAAATTGATCTTGTCCTTGTTTCCAATCAACACCACATTAAAATTCTTTCCCTTAATGAAGTTTTGCTGAAATGTGGTGACATCGTTTAAAGTGAATTTTTGTGTCTGTTCATAGACATCTTTCCGGAGGTCGTAATTGACGCCTTTCTTTCGTGCCGACTCATAGTTAAAGAGTATATCTGCCTTTGTAATGCGTTCACTTTCGATTTGATTTAATATTGCATTTCGCGATATTTCAAACCCGCCTTCGGACTTCGGAAAATCCTTAAGTAGATTTTGCATCGCGGACATTGCCTCCGGTTGTTTGTCGGCTTGCGTACCAATGTATGCGTAAAAGAAATCATGTTCGGTTGGCTTGTCCGGGGTTCCGTAATAAGCGAAAGCTGAGTACGCGAGTCCCTGTGCTTCGCGCAGTTCCTGGAAAACCGGCGAACTCATATTACCTCCAAAATACTCATTGAACATGCGGCTGATGGGAAGTCGTTCTTTGTCGTAGACGTCACCCTTCGAGAGGAACATAATTTCTTCTTGAACCATATCATAATCTGCCCAATAAACGGCCGGCTTTGTCACATCCAGCATTTGGTATTCCTTTGCGGGAGGAACTGGTCTAAGTTCGTCGGGGAGTGTATGATATTGATTAAGAAGTTTCACAAGCTGGTCAGCTTTACTTGGTCCATAGTATAAAACACGATGCTGGGTTTTTGAAAAATCTGTGATGAGCTTGATGAGTTCCTCTGCCTTGACTTCCCGGAGTTCCTTGTTACTAAGCACATTGGTGAAAGAAGATTCTGCACCATATAAACCATAGTTAATTAATCCCTGGAACATAATCGTTCCCTTGTCTTTTTTGCTGTCGTCGCGTTGTTTGAAAAGGCCATCTATCATCTTTTTCAAGGCTTCGTCATCCGCTTTGGGGTTTGCCAGGAGCTTTTCGAAGAGCTGAAGGGCCTTTTCCATGTTTTCGTTAAGGCCGCTTAAAGTAAGATATGTTTGATCTTCAGATGCATATACACCAAAGTTGCACCCGAGTTTATAGAATTCCTTTTTGAAATCTTCAGAGGTCATTTCATCAGTACCGATGTATTGAAGATACTCAACGGCAACCTTGAGCTTGGGATCGTTGTTGGAACCGACGTCCGAAAGGTAATATATTCCAAACAGGTCATTCTCCGTGTTAGGTGTATAAAGCACTTCCACATCTTTGTTCATCTTCAGTTTTGTGATGTCTTTATCGTAGTCAACAAACACTGGTTGTATTTTTTCGACCTTGTTCTTAAGTACGGCTTCGTGAAATTGAGATTTGTTCTCTTTATTTAGTGTTACCTTCGTGATAGACGGCTTGACCACTTGCAGTGCAGTTGTGTCTTTGCCGGTGCGTTTGTAGACGGCAACGTAGTTGTCTTTGTAATTTTCATTGGCGAACTTGACAATGTCTGCTTTAGTAAATTTCCGCAAATCATCGATTTCCGATACATATTTGTCCCAGGGAATGTTATTGGTAAAGGCCATCACGAGGTCATTTGATCTCGACCAATTTTGTTCCGAGCCTTGCAATTTTGATTTCTTTAAGTCATTGATAGTCGCTTCAATCAGCCAGTCTTCAAACTCACCTTTTTTTAGGAGTTCTATCTGTTCTAACAAAAGGTTCTTTACATCGTCAAGGCTCTGTCCTTCGCGAGGACGTCCATTAAAAGTGTGGACAGAGTAATCATTCATGTAATTAACATAACTGTACGGATCGAGTACTTTCTGCTGCTGTTTCAGATTAATATCAATTAATCCCGCCTGCGAGTTGGCGAGGATCATGTCCGTAATCGTAAGTAATTTAAAATCATCGCTGCTTCTTCCCTTAAACCTAAATCCAAGGTTAATCCATTCAGCCTCCGGACCATATATTTCCTTTATTACAGGAGATGTAAGTGGACCCTCCTCAATAGACGTCCAGGCAGGTAGTTGTTCATTAGGTTTCCAGTCACCAAAATATTTTTCGATTAATCCAATCGTCTTGTCGTAGTCTAAGTCGCCGCTCAGACAAACGGCCATGTTGTTCGGCCTGTAATACGTGTCGAAGTATTTTTTAATTTCTGTTATCGAAGGATTTTTTAAATGATCGATTGTACCTATCACCGTTTGGGTGCCGTACTGATGCTTGGGAAAAATCGCTGACAACAATGT
>DASQTN010000606.1:0-10809 GCA_035641895.1 Chryseolinea sp.
GGAGATATCTATATGAATAGCTATTCAGAATGTGCGCAACAAAAACATAAGGCACAAGATCGATTCATCTTTTTAATCGCCTATGACATGTATCAAAAGGCCGGGGAAACACAAAAAATGGAAAATGCTAAGTCATCTTTCCCTTCGTCGGAGGAAATTTTTGAGCTGAATTACAAACGTGGAGATAAAGTCAGGGTAACATGCTGGATCAATGAAGACACCATAATCCGAACAAGAAATTAAGCGAAAAAAATATTAGCCCGATTTCGTTCGCAGCATTTTCCCTTGCGACCGTACTTCATCCAAGATCACAGCCGCTATGGCATCAGGTAGTTCAGCGGAAAACATGCCATAGTCAAACTTCAATACGTGCGAGGAATAAGTGTCTTCGGAGTTGCTAACCGAAGTAGAAGCCCAAACACTTTTGCATTTAAGCCAGTGATATTGGGAATCTCTAACATCAAATACAATTGGAGTTTCTTCCGATAAACCAATACACGACAAAAATATGGGAAAATCAAACAAGACAATTCCCTCCAATTCCGGAATCAAATTAGCATCAAAAAATTCGTACTTCAGGATCTTGCTTTCAATTCCATTCTTCGCCAACAGGTTTCGAAGCAGCTCAAGTTTGTCATACATTATCTGAAGAGGGCTTAAAGCTTTTGAAAAACCAGACACAGGTTTCCAAGCTGACGATGTGAAGGCTAAATATTGTAACACAGGCTTCCCAATTTCAAGCTTGTAGTCGAATAAAGAATACCCTGGAACGAAATATCCTGGATAAAAATACTGCAAGCCCCTTTTCTTGCAGTAGTCAATTTTTAAATAGATCAAATATTTACCTAAGGTATATTTTTTATAAGCGGGGTCATAAAAACTACTAATACCCGCAGCACTCTTTTGTCCTAAATCAAAAAAACCGGTGGCAATTAATTTATCGCCATCAAAAAGATTTATTTCCTGCGTGTTGTAAATGTTATTACTGCCCCTGCCGAACAGCAGTGTATGTATGGAAGCGGATGCCTCAAAAGAAATGCCCTTGCGGTATACGGCAAACAACGCTTCCTTTTCCTGAGTTATTGAAGCAGCCTGAATTTGAGTTCTGAATGACTTATTCTGCTTTGACAGCTTTTGGTAAGTCTTATCCAACGTGAATTCCGCTAAAGGTATTCGAAGCCAGATGGCGCTATAAAAATGATTTTTAAAGTTTAAGAAATTTGTTGTGAATATAGTCTGCCCCATCCTGAACCAACCGCGTTCCAGATATCGATCAAGTTCTTCGGGAGCTAGTATCTCAGGGCAATGTACTTGAGCAAACATAATCACCAAAAGTACAAACTTTACCCTTTAGACCTCAATTAGAAAAGAACAAGAAATGAAATGATGTTCATGCCAACGCATGCACCATCATCTTTCCCCTAATCTGGTTAGACACGATCATTTCATATAAGAATTCGCTGCCATCATCCAACGAATATTCTTTTCCTTTCAAAAGTGCGTCCAGGAAAGGAAATGGAGAAGCGCTCCATTGAATTCGATACTCGCTCAAATGTTCCGGATCCTTAAGTTTAATTAGAGCGAGCTCAAGCATAGCCACGGATTTTATAGCACTCGAAACGGGTTGCTGTAGAATAAATTCAACAAACTGCTCACCAGCCTCGGCAGGATAACTTGGAATATTTTGTTGCTGATACAGTTTTGATACAAGCGCCTCGAGCAAGCCTTGATCTTTTAATAGCTTGGACGTGAGAATGAGCCAGTGTTCAAATTGAAAACATCGCCACCACACGATAATTTTCCGTTGGAGTGCCAACTTCTCGCTTAAAAACGCATCTATACCTTCTTGCGGATCATTCTTGAGCAAGGCTAACATATATTGCTGCTCTTCTTGCAGATTCATAAAATGCCTAGCTTACTTTTTATTTCAACGATGTGCTCCGAAATTTCCGCAGGTTCATAAAGGGAATAGGCTTCGGGAAGCAGTTCAAATGTAACAACTTCGACCCCGGAATTCTTTGCTAAGACTTGTTTGGTCAATTGAAGCGTCCGGTCAGCAACCCGACGAGAATGGATATCAAGCTTCATATTTTCTTCAGTTGTGCCGCCGGCAATATGAATTTCTTTGACGGCCGCAAGATTTAAAGTCTCAATATAGTTTTCCAGCGCAATGTCATAATTATGCTCATCACATTCTAAATTATAGATGTCAAGAATCAATCCGCAGCCACTTGCCTGAGAAAGTTCATTAAGAAAATCCGGAAGGCTGTAATCGTACCGTTGTGCCGGCAGGATATTGGCGATATTTTCCAACAGAAATGGAACACCATAGCGACTTCGTAAAGCCAATATACGGGAAGTAAGCAGTTCGAGCATTTCTTCAGTGCACGGCACCGCCAACATGGTATTGAGATTCTGGCCATCGACTTGACAGTACGCCAAGTGCTCGCTGTGCCATGTAATAGCAAGTTTGTCAAACAAGGTATCCAAAAGCGACAAATAGCTTACATTCATGCCATCGTATGACCCGATTGAAAGTCCGACTCCATGAATGAATATTTTTTTTTCTTTGTTCACGGATTGCAATTGTTCAAGAATGCGTTCATCGAACAATATTTTTCCACCTTTGGAATATGAAATTGTATCGGGACAAATTTCTATGGCATCAATTACCGGTAAAATTGATTCGAATAATTTTGGTCTATAGAGATCGTAACTGAAGCACATGGAAACGGGCGCTTTGGCAATATTTCCATGAGAGATATGCACTAAAGATTCAACGGTTTCCACGTGCTTGAATTTTGAAGTTAATAGCGATTACCGAATTCTGATATATCGGCGATATTCTCAAGACCTTTGAATTGGTTGATCACCGGATTCTGTCTCCTGATCAAAACATCAAATCCTTGAAAACCGCAAGAAGGACATCCCTGGATGTCAATGATTCGCTTCAGTGCTTCTATTATTTCGTCCGGATTAATAGAAGGCTTTACAGTAACCCTCATTGTTCCCCGTCGTAAGCCTCCCAGACTTACTTCACGATCAACGGGATTTAATAACGTTTTCTCGGCCATATAACTTTTTATTTGTTTGCTTACTCTTCTTCGGATTTTCAGCACCCTCCGCCAATTAAGCAACATGGATGTTCCGGGTGAAAACTAAGCGAGATCACAACGTAAATACACATCGGGTTTAATTGATTATCAAAGTTGCTTCACTTGCATCACAGAATCAATACCAGAATGTCGTGAAAAAATAGGTAGATAATCACAACGTTAAAATATATGCTATGAAGAATAGCTTATACGAATCGCTTTTGCCTTTTGTTAATTACAAACTCATGCCCCTTCCAAATAATTATGTTTTGGTATTTAAATTTAAAATCTTAGATTAATTGTTAT
Organism: Chryseolinea sp.; assembly: GCA_035641895.1. Taxonomy (GTDB): domain Bacteria; phylum Bacteroidota; class Bacteroidia; order Cytophagales; family Cyclobacteriaceae; genus Chryseolinea. The sequence continues at coordinate 3,402 of DASQTN010000606.1, forward strand.
GCAACCCTAAACATAACAGCAATGATCAAACGCTCGGTCCTTTTATTCTCTATTGTCCTGTTTTCCCTCTTTCTCGCGGCCTATCGTGGTGTTCCAACAGAAGAAAAGCATCAAAAGCCAAAAAAAGTGCTAAAGGCACTCATTATTGATGGCCAAAGCAATCATGGGATATGGCCGAAGACTACGGCGATGATGAAGGATTATCTCGAACAAACGGGACTTTTCACCGTGGATGTTGAGCGTACGGCATTCGCCTGGGTGGGTCCTCACAACGATAACGATCCAACCCTTGGCAAGGAAAAACGACTGCAGTTGCTCGAGCAATATCCACCTACCAGCACCAGAAAAATTACCGCTGTCGATGAGCCTCAATCTGATCCAGACTTTAAGCCTGACTTTTCCAAATACGATGTGGTGATTTCCAACTTCGGATGGAAGGCTGCGCCATGGCCGAAAGAAACACAAATGGCCTTTGAGAAATACATGAAAAGTGGCGGAGGGTTTGTATTAATTCATGCCGCAGATAATTCCTTCGGCGACTGGGTGGAATTCAATAAGATAATTGGAATGGGAGCCTGGGGTGATCGGAATGAGAAAAGTGGACCATATGTTTATTATGATAAGAATAACAAAATTGTTCGGGATACGACGAAGGGAACTGCGGGTTCACATGGCAAACAATTTGAATTTGTCATCACGGTCCGGGACTCCTCTCACCCTGTAACTAAAGGAATGCCATCGCAGTGGCTACATGCTCAGGATGAACTTTACGATAGGTTGCGCGGTCCTGCCGAAGACATGAAAATATTAGCTACTGCTTATTCTGACGACGAAAAAAATGCATCACCATTTTCTCCCCTTCGTGGAACTTCCAGGCATGAACCTATGATGATCACTGTAAATTATGGTAAAGGTCGAATCTTCCATACACCACTTGGTCATGCAGATTATTCTATGGAATGTGTTGGCTTTATAACGATGTTGCAACGGGGAGCAGAATGGGCAGCGACAGGGAAAGTAACAACTAAGATTCCCAAAGATTTCCCAACCGCCGAATCAGTGAGCCAACGTAAATGGGTAAAAAAGTAGAGAGATTCTTGCCCTGAAGTTATTGCCATAGCCTTCTTAATCCGTCCGATGTACCTACCAATGGATCAGAGTCCGGAATGGGAAGTGCGGCAATGTTTTTATCGGCATTTGGCCTTTCTCCTGGTTCGCCTTTTAATACGTCCCAGGTGCGACCATCGGGATAGGCGCCCACTACACCAAAGTCATCGCTTGAACCTAAATTTTTATGGCCAACACCGGCAGGAATGACGATAACGTCGCCAGCCTTTACGGATATTTTCTTGCCTTTTTCTCCGCCCAGTTGTAGTTGAGCGTTACCCCTGTAAATGCCTAACACCTCATGAGAGGTGCTGTGATAATGGTGAAATGAATAAACGCCATTATCCCAGGAATTTGTCCAATTGTTCTTGGCGAATTGTTTTTGAACGTCGTTGGCTTTTATTCCTTTGGGTAATACATCTCGATACAGCAACAACGGCAGCCTGTTATTGGGAATCTTTCCATCGTCTTCAAAAGTCAATGCCTCAGGTTGCTTATTATTTAGAGACATAAATTGTTATTTAAAAAGCCCTGCTAATCACGAAGATTTTCTTCTATTCGATAAAACAAAAGAAGATCATTATAGATATGGATAGGATGGATTTGTCACGGTTGATTTTTCAATGGGCCGCTGTGACGTAAATCGTGGGTAATAAACAGTACAACTGTTGATTTTTTCATCAGGGTTTAATCCTCCTTAGCCGCGCTACTGAACGATTTTACCTTTTTTTCGCCCATTTCTGGAGTCGGAAGTTTGGTATGGTAGTTTCTACTATGAAACTAAATGTCGAACCCTTAAAAAAAATAATATGAAAAAATTAATATTAACAGGATGTGCCGCTGCACTTTTTTGCATCGGATCCATAGCTCAAGTCCAGGACTCCGTCAATAACAATTTACAGCAAGGCGCTCAAGAGACTCAAGAAGAGGCGCAGGAAGCAGGCAATGAAATCCGGCAAGGTGCTGAACAAACAGGAGACGAGATTGAACAGGGCGCTGAGCGTACTGGCGAACAGATTGAACAAGGCGCCGAAGATGTTAAGCAAGACGCTGAGCAAACGGGAAATGAAGTGAAAGAGGAATCTCAGGAAGCAGGGAACGAAATCCAACAAGGAGCTGAGCGCACCGGTAATGAAATTGAGCAGGGAGCCGAGCGTACTGGCGAACAAATTGAGCAAGGTGCCCAAGATGTCAAACAAGAAGCTGAGCAAACCGGAAATGAAGTAAAACAAGAATCGCAGGAAGCGGGCAACGAGCTTCGTCAAGGAGCGGAACGCACTGGTAATGAGATCGAGCAAGGAGCTGAGCGTACTGGAGAACAAATTGAACAAGGCGCGGAACGCACGGGCAATGAAATTGAGCAGGGAGCCGAGCGCACTGGAGAGCAAATAGAGCAAGGAGCTGAGGGTACAAAAGATCAAATGGATCCTTCTTCGCAAGCAACTCCGAGCACAAACTCAAATGATATGGGTGCAAACTCACAACCTATGCAGGATATTGAAGTACTAGAAGATAAAGAAGGTCCCAATAATCAAGTAGTTTATAAATATCAAGGCGAGCTTTACTATGTGGACCGCGAACAAAAACAACTTGTTAAGATTGAAGAATCACAGCTGAAAGATGCTGAACACAAAGCGATAATTTCTGGCGAAGAACAAGAAAAGCAATAGAAGTTAATCATGTAATAATCGCCGATCTGTCGGTGGGAACTTTCCGGATGTTTTAAAAACGTTCGGAAAGTTTTTTTTGCGATTACATTGTTATTATCCGACGCGGAATAAGCAAAAAAAATCCCTCCAATTAAGATGAAGTTACAATACTTCTTTCGCCAACCGATCTTCTTTGATTTCACCATCTTCTAAATAAACGTAATACGCGTTACTGTCATCGTTCAACGCGATCACTTTATGAACAACCCGATTGTGAAAAAGAATAGCAGCGCGATCATCGCAGGCATAACCCGGCTTGAATTTTTTTTCGCGAATGTAAGCGTGGTAGAGTGGTCGCCTGGTTTTTTCTGAATCATAGTGCGGGCAATGGCTTCCTTCTAAAAATCCCAGACATTCGACCGTAGTAATTTCCTGTGGACGTGAGTCGGTAGTACCATGTTCAAACCAACATAATGAGCCTGCGCTTCCACCAGACAAAATGATACCTCTTTCCCAGGCTTTTCGCAAAACAAGATCAACGCCTTGAGCCTTCCAAATAGCCATCATGTTCAACGTATTTCCTCCACTCACCAGTATAGCATCCATACTGAGCAAAACTTCTTCGAACGACTGTTTCTGTTCATAGCTTGAAATAAACATTCGCTGTGCAAACCCTTGTATTCCCAATTGGCTGCATTGCTCATACCATGTATTAATAGCAAACGGATTGTCCGCTAAGGCGGTCGGCAGTAAACACATCCGGGGATTTGTTTTTCCGGTTAACGATTTAACGTAGGGTAGGAATTGTGATATGATGCCAGCACCATAGATTAATATTTTTTTTGTTTTGGTCTGCGACTTCTCCATTAACAAAGCGATTAAGATTGTAGATTCCTCACAATCTACAATCGTCAATCTAAAATCTAAAATTTGTCACGCCTGGCGATCCCAAAATGCGGGAGGTTCAATACCGAGCGACCGCAGATAAACATATCCTTGACCGCGATGATGAATTTCATTGTCGATCCAATAGAAAATAATAAAGTGTAGCGGTGCTTTATAGAGGCCAAAGGCCAAATCCACTTCCTGAAATCGGTGCGGGGGAATTTGTGGCCACAGTGCGCTGATTTCATTTGTAGTCTCATCCCATAATGCAAGTAATTCTTTTTTGGTAGGCGGCGCGGGATTACTAAAAGATGCTCCAGGCTTGTCCCACTCTCCCGTTATCACTCCCTTCACGCCGGGTATCGCCATCCCTAATATTTCCATAACCAATGTTGCAAAGGGCCGCATTCCCCCTAGCGAATAGTTGTAAAGTTTATCCTCGGGAAAGGCTTCAATAGTTTTTCGGGTCACGCCCCTGTGCTCCTGCCAGTGTTTCAAAAGTTGCTCAGGTGAAATGACAACGTTGTACTGTGTTTCAACATCTTTGGCCTTAATGCTTTGAGTTTCCATAGCTTGATCTTTTTTTTAATTGATTATGCAAAGAAAGATCACTGGGTGACAACAGTATGGCAGCAGGTTTTAAAAGTGTTTAAGTGTTTAAGTGTTTGGGTGTTTAGGTTACCGGTAGTCAGGCCAGAGGTTGATAGCTTATAAATGTCTAGTAACGTGAAAAGTGATTGGAAACCCGTAAAATACAAGAGCCGGATTTGGTCCGGCTCTGAATCTTCTAATGCTATAATTTTTAATTTTCAAATTTCAATTTCCCTCATCACTTACCAATCCTAATTTGCCAATCTTTCTTTTCTATTTTTCCATCGCACCACTGTACGGTTTGGGCATCAATCACGGTGTACCCTGTACATCTTTCCTTTTTTGCTTCAACCGGTTTGGTAACATTTATGAATGATGTAAATCCTGTTAAGATTAACATCCACCCGCCAAAAACTATAAACTTTTTCATAATTGTTAGTTTTAGTGTTAGTTAACGATTATCCTCCTCAGAAATCTAACTTTTTAATCGATTTCTTACATCTAATTTGCAAACTGTCGTGCTCTTGGATAATGATATAAATCTCTTGAAATGAAGATTTTCATTATTGAAGTTATTCTTAACGGCAAAAAACCGCCTAAACGCACTTGTTTTCCCTGACTTCCGGGATACGCATTACACATGTGCTATAAAAATATTTTGAAAAAATTTTTAAACTGTGCGATGTGTCGTCCCGACTTGAGAAAAAGTTTTAGTTCTGTTCAATTTCCAACACAACTCGATCTGGCCGGAGGGTGACCAAGGGATTCACCGAAGGAATAATGTGCCCAGGTTTAATAGCGAATTTTTGGATCATCGCCTGTAAAAAAATTACCATTTCTGCCATTGCAAAATTATTTCCTATGCATAATCGCGGGCCTGCGCCAAAGGGATAATATGCTTTTAACTTTTCTTTATCGACATTCTTTTTTTCAAATCGCGCCGGAATAAAGGACGCTGCATCTTTCCAATACTTTTCATCACGATGCAATCCATAATAAAAAACGACTATAATACTTCCTTTTGGAAATGTAAAATCTTTATAAGCATCATCCGATAACGCTACCCGATCACTGATCCATGCGGGCGGGTAAAGCCGCATGCTTTCTTTTATCACTGCATTTAGCTGATCATTAGCAACACATTCATCTACTGTTAAATTTTGTGTTGCATCCCTTAATTTCTTTAGCTGGTCGGGATGGTTTGCCAACAGATAAAGTGTCCACGCGAGAGCATTGGCAGTAGTTTCATGGCCTGCAATTAATACAATAAGAATTTCGTCTATCACCTGATCTTCGTGCATGGCCTCACCGTTGTCTTCATATCGGGCATCCAGCAACATGTCAAGCAAGTCATTGTATTTTTGATTGCTCTTTTTTCGTTCGTGGATGATGTTACGGATAATAGCGCGTGCTTCCTGCGCTTTTTTAAGATTTCTCCTCACCTCACCTGAAACATTAAACCACCAACTTTTGTGTGGTTGACGCACTTCCTTAATTACAAATTCTTGCGTTTCGCGAATGAACCGGCTAAGCTGAAGTTGAGCTTCAAGTGGAACTTTGACATTGAAAAGTGATCGTATGACGATGTTGAACGCAAGGTTGTACATCTGCGGATAAATATCGATCTGGCGACCAGTTGGAAATTTCTCAAGGAATTCATCAACGGTTTTTTTTATGATCTCATAAAGCCCGTGTATTTTATCAACATGAAACCCGGGTTGTATGAGTCTGCGTTGTTTGAGCCAGTACTCTCCGTTTGAAGTCAGCAATCCTTTTCCTAAAAACTTTCCCAATTTCTCCGTTTGAAGAAAGGATTTATGATAGTTTTTGTGATTGGCTCTCAACACATGATCGATAAACCCTGGATCCTGAGTCGCGATCATTCGTGTCATGCCGAGGTTAACAGCATATGTACCGTTAAATCTTTGCATACTTTCTTCCATAGTTCCAATGGGATTCTTCACTTGCTTGTACGTCCGCACGAGGGACTGCAGAAAAGTATAACCAGGCGGCATGGAATATTTTTTCATTAGATCAAAGAGAAGTATTTTTTAGTCATTCCATAAAGTCAGCTCTGTCTTCTACTGCGAAAGTAGCATCAACTAATGTTTATTTATCAAGCACTTGTATCAACATTTGCGCGATGACTTCATAACCTTTATCAGAGGGATGGAGACCATCATACGTTGCATCGATTGCCTCTACAGGATATGGATATTCATCGGTTGCCGGATTGAATGGAATATCAATATATTGAGGATACGGATAATTTTTGTACAGGCCTGTCTCGGGATCTTTGAGACGCTTGAACTTCACCATATTCTCAACAGCCAGTTCGGGAGCATGAAATAAATCAAGCACCTCAAAATTTTCATTCTTGCTAATTGTAATTACCGCGTCTGCAAATTGCTCAAGGGTTTGTCCAGCCTTTGCTTTATATGACCCGTAAGCGTTATTATTCATGTCAGCGATATAGACGAAGTCTCCTCGTTGCATTGGCGTTATTAAAATAATTTTAGCGTCAGGATTAATTTCTTTCAGTGTTTCTGTAATTGTCCGATACGCCCCAAAGAACGTTTGATTGCCGGTGCCATGTTTATAATCATCAAACGTACCTATTGGGTTGCCGTGCCACCAGTCATTTGTTCCAAGAAAAACGGAATAGACATCTGCCTTAGAAAGATTTAGCTGTGAAATTTTATCCGCAATTTGGATCGCAGTCCATCCGTTGTAGCCTTTATTGACCACCTCAACCTGTGGAAGTTTGTCTGTTACTCTCGTGAGATAACCCTTTGTAATCCGGTTGCCAGTCTCATCCGGGTGATCGTTGAGATATGTGATCGAATCCCCTATAGCAACCCAATCTTTTTCGTTTTTAGAACAGGAGATAAATATTATAAAAAGGAGAAATATTTTGACAAATGTTTTCATGGAAAAATTTTGCAGTGAAGTGAAAAGTATCCGGTGACCGATCCTCCGAAAATAATAAATACTGTGTTTCCTTAAGTTACAATTTGTAAAATTATAAGTCATTGCCGAGGCTTTGCCTCAGATCCCTCGTAATTGTAGTCGATATTTTCACCGCGGAGTAACGAAGGCACAAAGACGATATTGACCCACGCTTCGTCGTCTCTGCGTTAAAATTTCAACAGAAACTATGTAAATATTAATGCTGA
>DASQTN010000607.1:0-2622 GCA_035641895.1 Chryseolinea sp.
AACGGTGGAGAAAACCAGCGTGGATAACGATCTATTAAATTTTTGCACAAACTGACCGCTGTTTGGATTATGGTAAACTCCGGGGCTAACCGGAAAATTGCCGCTCGTCTGTCCGTAGACGTAAACTTCTTCGGCTTCATCTATATCTAAAAAATAAACCTGATCAAATGCATTCGTGCCGGTAAAGGTAGCGTTGTACAAAGTATCTCCCTCACTTCCAATATGCGCGATCCATCCGTCGGCATCGCCCTTTTGAACGGTTTGATACCCGCCAGATTTGATTGGAAAATCAGGACTTGTAGTGCCTCCGGCCAAAAAAATACCATTATCCTTATCCAGCTTTAGGGTATGAGAAGCATCCGCACCGCTTCCTCCTAAAAATGTCGACCATATAATTTTCGAAAGGTCCGGATTTAGCTTCATGACCACGGCGTCGGTATCTCCTCCGTTGTAAGTACTGTCTCTTCCCTTTGTTACGGGAAAGTTGGCCGATGCTGTGACGGAGCTGATGTAAATATTGCTGGCGTCATCAGTAATAATATCACCGCGTAGTTCATCTCCGTAATTTTTTGTCAGTGCTCCAAAGGTCGGATTTAGACCATCGTTTTGATCACCGCCCAGAAATGTTGAGCCTAATAATTTCGATCCGTCCTTGGCTATCCGTGCAACGAAAATGTCAGAGCCATTTGCAAATTGAACTACATGGGTCACACTAACTCCGCCGCCAAAAAATCTATCGAACGCGTTCGGTGTCGTTGGAAAATTGGCAGAACTCGTTGTTCCCAGTACGATCAATTCGTTGTTTGCATTAACGACAAGACTATGTGGCGATTCTGAATTTGCGCCACCCAGATAAGTAGCATATAAAAGTTTTTTGCCTACCGAATCATACTTCAAAATTCCGATGTCGTAAAGACCCCCGTAATTGGTTTGAAATGCGCCAGGAGTTGCCGGAAAACTGCCGCCAGCATTAACATGTGAGGTCACTCCAGCAGAATACAGGTTGCCATTCTCGGCTGGCGTCGCCGTACTTCCCCAGTTATCGGCAACCGAGCCCGAATAAGTGGAAAAAATCAGCAACGGATCAATCGTTAACTCATAGCATGGATCATAGCCAGAGGGAAAACAAAAAGAAAGGCGGTTTCCCTCTAAAAAATATTCGCAGGAGACTGGTACTTTCTTTCCATCAATCCATTGAAATGCAACTGGTTTTTGTTCGATAACTTCACCCAAGGATGTCAATACTGTTAGACGGCCATTTTCAAGAATCAGCTTATCGGCTCCAGCATAGTCAAGAAATATTTGCGACGGATCAGCGTAAGGTGCAACGATAAAATCATACTTAATATTCTGATCAATCGAATACACCTTGAGGTCAATGTCCTGATAGAGGGATGGATAGATAAACCCTTCATAAGCATATGCTTTTGAAGCCCAGTGATTCGGGTCATTACCTATGTAGTAATTATAATGTTCCGAAGACCGGCCAAATGGCAACGGTTTGGCGAGCTTATTGGATCCAATGAAGTTGACTTCAACGGCATGGCCGTTGATTATTTCAGGACCGGATTGTCCGTCCGATTCATTGTTATGATTATGCGACCGGTGGTGTAATTCCTCCATTCGCTCCTCATCTAAAAAATAATACTGGAACTTGCCTGATTGAAAAATCATATTTCCACCAGGAACCCGCGCAGAAAAGTTGACTTCAGCCGGCCATTGATTTTTATTTTCAATGAATTTTATACCCGGCGTCGTGTTGGCCATCGCTAAAATTTCAGAAAACACAAGCCCTATCACCAGGAATGATGATCCATAATTCCTGCACATCCACAGCATAGACAAAAATTAAGTAACGGCTCCGGAAAGGCAAGATAAGGAAAAGCTTTCAGCTTACAGCGTTCAGCTTATAGCTAGCGACTGCTATTCAAAAATTCTAAAAATTACCGAATTTGCGAGGGGCAGAACAGGCCGAAAGCCCTATAACCCGGCCAATACAGCACCCACTAGCTGTACGCTGTGAGCTGACAGCTGACCACTTTAAAACATATACCCCAATCTGATGTATCCTAATGTTCCTTCTACGGTGTGAGCGGCTTCCAATGACAAAACGGCCATATTAAACGGCGTAAACCATACACCACCTCCCCAGCCTTTATGCCAAGCGTTTGACTTGCCTGACGGCGCCGTCGGATCGACACCATTTTCGTCCTTATACCATACTCTGCCCAGGTCATGAAATCCCAAAATTCCTAAGCTTGCAGGAAACAAATACGTTCGGATGCTAAGCAGCTTAACTCTCATTTCAAGGTTTGTATAAAATTTACGATCGCCATAAAAACGTGTCTTCCGAAAACCACGGATTTCGCTTTTGCCGTCGAGTATCTGCGCCTGATAAAATTCATAATTTCCGGTATTGAGGCCCCCACCAACCCGGGCGGCAAACACAACTCGGGCTGGCGCCCGGAATGATTGATATAACGAAACAAAGCCTTCAAAATGAGAAAAATCACTTGCCTTTCTGTCGGTACCGACCATGTTTCGTCCAGTTATGCTAAGCACAATCCCGCGGGATGGCAATTGCAGATTGTTCTTTTTGTCGATGGTGAAATTCCAGGTCGT
>DASQTN010000608.1:0-5960 GCA_035641895.1 Chryseolinea sp.
TAGCTGACCACCGATTACCTGTTTACCAATTACCAAACCTTTCACCTCTTACCGCCTACATCTTACCTCTAACTACTTACTTGTTACTAGCTCTTACCACGACTAATTACCCGTCACGTCCGACCTCACCATAATGCCGGCAGCAAATCTTCCCGAATCCCCTTTTCTAGCAGAAAAGAAATGATTGTTATTTTTCACGGTACAAAGATCTGAGATCTCAATTCGTGCGGCAGACACTCCAAATTCCATCAGCTGAACTTTGTTTGCCTTCCAGAGGTCAAGTTTTGCTTTGTTGGAACCCACTGGAATCATTAACTCATTCTGATGTCCGAAACTCCGTTGAACCTCAGCAACCACCTCTTCGCCCACTTCATAAGAATCCTGCGACACAGAGGGACCAATACCTGCATAAATATCCTGACCTTTTGTGCCAAAAGTTTTATGCATTTGCTGTAACGTCTTTTCTAAAATGCGCGCTACCGTTCCCCTCCATCCAGAATGAACGGCACCTACAGCGTTATTTTTCTTATCATACAAAAGAATGGGAACGCAGTCGGCCGACATCACAGCAATACAAACGCCCTGTTCGTTTGTGATGAGCGCATCAGTTTCGAGAAGATGTTCACGAGGGGTATGCTTATTGACCTGCACGATTCTGGTTTTATGAACCTGCGAGGGAAAATACAAATGGGTATCATCAACGCCCATAGCGACAGCAAGAAGATTTCTATTCCTTTGGATAAATGTCCGGTCGGGATAGCTCGAAAAGCTTAGCGTAAACTCAGGTGACGTTTCGTTAGAACTTCGATCAGTAACAAAGTGCTTTATTGAATTTTCCATAGCCAGCTTGTCAAACTGCCAAAGGTTAAGTCCGTTTATGGGTAGTTTCTTCATCCTTTATCTAAATACTTCTATAAATATATTCTAAATAAATATGGTAACTGCCCCAAACGATCAGCACCACAATCCTTTCCATAGTTTTTGTCTTTGCATGTTCCACAGAGAACAATACGTTAGCCTCCAATTTGATTTTAGAAACGCTTCGCTTACAATCCTTCTATCCAAACAAATATCCCATGGCAAAACGCGAGGGCTAATTTTTGCATTTAGCGCTGTATGCCAAATTAAAACCGATGAATTACATAAAAAGGACAACTGTTTTAAACAAATGATTAAAATATTAGATTAATTTCAAACCATCTTTTTATATTTACGTAACAAGAGCGTATGGTAAAGAAGAAACCGGTTGTAGTGGATTTGTCCACGGAGGAGAAGATTAAGGAAGCAGCTAAAAAAGTCTTTTTGAAAAAAGGATACGCCGCAACAAGAACACGAGACATAGCGGAAGAAGCCGGTATTAATCTCGCCTTGTTAAACTACTATTTCAGGAGCAAGGAAAAGCTTTTTGATCTCATCATGCTGGAAAAACTCGAGAAGTTCTTTGGCGCTATTGCACCGGTTTTGAATAATAGTGACACCAGCTTAGATGAAAAAATTGTCCTTTTTTCAAATAACTACATTGACTTACTTATGGGAAATCCCGAATTACCGCTGTTTATATTGAGCGAGGTTCGACATAATCCCGAAAGATTCGCGCATAAGCTTCCTCTATCGAGGATTGCCGATTCAAATTTTATAAAACAATTGCATGAGAAGAGACCTGACATAAATCCCATTCATTTTCTCATGAATGTATTGGGACTGAGTGTATTTCCATTTATTATGAAACCTATCTTTCATGCTTCTGGAATATTGAGTGAAAAAGGGTTTGCCACCCGAATGGAAGAAAGAAAGACATTGATTCCTAAGTGGATACATGCTATGCTAAAGACCAAATAATTTTTTTGGTTAAAAATTAAACAAATGATTAAAACGTGCGTTTAACCGACTAAGATTTAAAAATTATGATAAAAGCGTTAACCTTAGTTTGTCTTATAGGTTGCCTGGCAAAGGTTTCTGGACAACCTTCTGAGGCTCTCACCATCGAGGATTCGTACCGATTGGCGGCTGAGCAATATCCTATGACAAAACAGCGGGGCCTCATTGAAAGAAGCAAAGAGTACTCGATCAGCAATGCGGCCAAGGGTTTTCTTCCGGTAATTACCATTAATGGTCAGGATACCTATCAATCGGATGTCACCGATCTGCCGATTGAGCTACCAGAGTACAATGTCGATCAGCTGAGTCAGCATCAGTATAAAGTATATGGCGATGTTTCAGTAAACCTCTATGACGGAGGTGTCATTAAAAATCAAAAACAGTCCTATACTGCCACTGCTAAAGTAGATGAGCAAAAGCTCGAAGTGGAACTTTATAAATTGAAGGACCGGATTAATCAGCTCTTTTTCGGTGTCCTCTTACTAGACGCTCAGCTTGCCCAAAACGAATTATTGAAAAATGATATCCGGCGAGGGATTCAGCAAACAGCTGCATCCATTGCCAACGGTGCTGCACTTAAAAGCAGCGGCGATGTGCTGCGGGCCGAACTGTTGAAAGCTGACCAAAAGACAATTGAGTTGGAAGCTTCGCGCGCCGCCTATGTTCAGATGTTAGGTCTGATGATGGGCAAATCATTAAATGATTCTATCCAGTTGATTAAGCCGCAGCAGCTCCCAGTTGCTCAGGAAATTCACCGACCTGAGTTAGCGCTCTACGATTTCCAGCGTGAAGCCATAAATGTTCAAAACAAAATGTTGTCCGCGCGCAATCGCCCAAAGCTTTCACTTTTTTTTCAAGGTGGGTATGGGAGACCGGCTTTGAACATGTTGGATAATCAACCTGACTTATACTATGTCACAGGGGTACGACTGAATTGGACCATTTCGGGATTCTATACTGTCAAAAAAGAAAAGGCATTGCTTGATATTAGCAGAAGTACAATTGACTTGCAAAAACAGACGTTTTTGTATAACACGAATCTCTCCATGCAAAGCCAGCGAGGTGATGTCAACAAATTCCAAAATGTACTTGCCTCTGATGACGAAATTATTCACATCCGAGAGAAGATTAAGAATGCAGCCTCCGCCCAACTGGGAAACGGTGTAATCACTTCGAATGATTATTTCCGAGACGTAACTGCGGAAGACCAGGCACGGCAGACCAAGATCCTTCACGAAATACAACTTCTCCATGCTCAATACAATTTGCACACAACAGCAGGGATTTAAGATTACTACTCAAGAACAATACATTAATTATATGAAAACGTCCATCATCGCTTTAACCTGTGCAGCCGTTCTGGCCGCATGTTCAACAGATGAAAACAAGTACGATGCTACCGGTACCTTTGAGGCAATTGAAACCATTGTTTCCGCCGAGGCCACCGGCACGATACGCGCCTTTGACATCGAAGAAGGTCAGGCGCTGAAAGGCGGATCGACCATCGGTTTTATAGATAGTACACAACTATTTTTACAACGTAAACAACTACAGGCACAGATTCGGGCGGTTCTTAGTAAAAAGCCAAACATTACCACGCAGCTTGCTGCATTGCTGGAAGAATTGCAGCAGGCAGAACGTGAGCACAGACGCGTTTCTAACTTACTGAAGTCTGACGCCGCTACCCAAAAACAATTGGACGACGCAACGGCACAGGTAGCCATTATCAAGAGAAAAATTTCCGCCCAGGAATCTTCGCTGGGAATTACAACGGCTAGTATACAGCAGGAAACGTTTCCACTTCAGGTTCAGATCGAACAGCTTGATGACCAGCTCGCAAAATGTAAAATCATAAATTCGGTTGATGGGACTGTACTGACCAAGTATGCGGAAACGTATGAAACGGCGGTGATAGGAAAGCCGTTATACAAAATTGCTGATTTGTCCAACATCATCTTAAGGGCATATATCACAGGCGATCAATTTTCTCAGGTTAAGCTTAACCAAAAAGTTACCGTATTGATCGATGATGCCGGGGGCACATACAAAGAATATGAAGGTATTGTTCAATGGATCAGCGACAAGGCAGAATTCACGCCCAAGACCATACAGACAAAAGATGAACGCGCTAACCTTGTGTATGCGGTAAAGATTACCGTAAAGAATGACGGGCATCTGAAGTTGGGCATGTACGGTGAAGTAAAACTGTAAGTTATGGAAGCAGTGGTTGTTAACAATCTCTCTAAGGTCTACGGAAAGGAAAAAATCCAAGCGGTAGAGAGCGTATCCTTCTCCGTTGGCAAGGGTGAACTCTTTGGACTGATAGGTCCGGATGGCGCCGGGAAGACCAGCATCTTCCGTATGCTAACAACGCTGCTCCTACCTGATTCCGGTAATGCTACAGTGGATGGATTCGATATCGTTAAGGATTATAAAAAGATCCGCAACACGGTAGGGTATATGCCTGGAAAGTTTTCACTGTATCAGGATCTGACAATAGAGGAGAACCTGAATTTTTTCGCAACGGTATTTGGTACAAGCATCGAAGAGAACTATCATTTGATAAAAGATATCTACGTTCAAATCGAGCGATTCAAAGATCGAAGGGCCGGAAAATTGTCGGGAGGTATGAAGCAGAAACTTGCGTTGTGCTGCGCACTTATTCATAAGCCCTCGGTTTTGTTTCTCGATGAACCAACGACTGGCGTCGATCCCGTCTCAAGAAAGGAGTTTTGGGAGATGTTAAAAAGGCTAAAAGCAGAAGGTATTACGATCGTGGTGTCGACGCCCTATATGGACGAAGCCACAATGTGCGACCGCATTGCGCTAATCCAAACGGGAAAAATTTTATCGATCGATACGCCGGAAAATGTTGTGAAATCTTATGCCGACAAACTGTACGCGGTTAAAGCAGACAACATGTATAACTTATTGAAGCGATTAGCAAGCTATCAAAACACAATTAATAGCTACGCTTATGGAGAATATGCACACGCATCACTTACGAATGGAACACGTGTGCAGGATGTTGCAACATTTTTAAGGGATGGTGGCCTGCAAGACATTCAGGTGCTTGAAACGCAACCCACCATTGAAGATTGTTTTATCAAACTTTTGAAAAAATAGCAGACGCTACGTTACCTCGACTCATAGAAATTCACCCTACTCAACACGCGAAAGAAATGAAAGACACTGTTATAAAAACCGACAAACTAACGAAACGCTTTGGTGACTTTGTCGCGGCCAACGAAATTTCCTTTGAAGTTTTTAAGGGTGAAATTTTTGGATTTCTGGGAGCAAACGGCGCCGGTAAGACTACGGCGATGCGAATGCTTTGCGGACTTTCAACTCCGTCATCCGGAAACGCCACGATTGCGGGATTTGATGTTTATAAACAGACAGAGCTGATCAAGAAGAACATCGGATACATGAGCCAGAAGTTCTCATTGTATGACGACCTCACAGTGTTGGAAAACATTGAATTTTTCGGCGGTATTTATGGCCTTAGCGATGAACAGTTGAAAAGAAAAAGTGAGGCATTAGTGAAACAACTAGGCCTTCAACAAGAAGCAAAAAAACTGGTGGCATCGTTACCCCTGGGTTGGAAACAAAAACTGTCATTTTCTGTAGCAGTCCTTCATGAGCCAAAAATTGTTTTCCTCGATGAGCCCACAGGTGGCGTGGATCCTGTTACACGCAGACAATTCTGGAACTTGATTTATGATGCCGCAGATCGCGGGGTTACAATTTTTGTTACAACCCACTACATGGATGAGGCGGAATATTGTAACCGGATTTCAATCATGGTTGATGGAAAAATTGAAGCATTGGATTCACCACTCAATCTGAAAGCATCTTTTAAAGTGAATTCAATGGATGAAGTTTTTTATCAGTTGGCAAGAGGCGCGAAGCGCGCCGACTAAACAAAATAGCAATGAAACAATTCACCACATTTCTACGGAAGGAATTTGCTCACGTACTTCGGGATAGAAAGACTCTGCTGATTTTATTCGGCATGCCAATAATGCAGATTCTTATTTTTGGTTTTGCACTGACGAATGAAGTGAAAAATTCTAAAATCG
>DASQTN010000609.1:0-12685 GCA_035641895.1 Chryseolinea sp.
AATCACAGAACCAGTGTCATTAGATTCGGGCAAAATGGTATTTACCAGCAACTGTTCGCCATGCCACATGATTCAAAATAACGGAGGAACGATTGGCCCTCAGCTCGATGGAGTAGGTAAATGGGGACCTCGAGCGTTGGCAGAAAAAATTCTGGACCCCAACAGAAATGTGTCTGAGTCCTTTAGAAATTATACGATTACATTAAAGGACGGGAAGGTGATGAGTGGTTTGTTTCGTCGCGAAGAGGGAGAAGTGCTTGTATTCGCGGACATGAGTGGAAAAGAATTCGTTGTTCCTAAAAATAATATCGCCGAGCAAAAAATTTCAAAGTACACATTGATGCCTGACCATTTTGGAAGTGTCCTTTCTCAGGAGGAGTTTAATACATTGTTGAAATATTTGCTAAGTGTACAAAGTTAACGTTGAGCACTGGATCCACCCTTGGTAGTTTTTGTAGATGATGCCGGTGATTGACTTGGAGCATTGTCATATTTTAAAACAAATTCTGCCCGTCGATTTTTCTGGTGATCATCTTCAGAGCAATCCATTTCATAACAAGGTACCACAGGTAGCGATTCGCCATGGGCTTGTTGAATGATCCGATTCTTCAATATGCCATGACTTATCAGATATTTGTGTACGGCCTCTACGCGCCTTTTCGATAATTCAACGTTGTAGCTTTCTTCGCCGCGGTCGTCAGCATGACCCGCTATAACCAGTTTCAAAGCACCATCGTGTTCTAAAATATTTTTTACTTCGTTCAGATAGGTAATATCTTCGTTGTCTAAGTTGGCTTTATCAAAATCGAAATAGATATTTCGGAGGTTGCTTCGGTCTGTTTTTTTCATGCCCAGTTCCTTTAGCACAGATGATGGATCGGTTCTGAGTTTGGATATATTTCCTTTGCCTAAATACTCGGAGCCTTTTGGAGTTGTCAGAAATAAGAGGTCGTCTTTTTCAGTGATCTCATTTAAAGACTCTCCGGTTTTAACATACATCTTGGTAGTTCCCTTATCAGTATCGACCATGAGGAGTTTTGAATTTTCAGACCTGTCTTTAAGAACGATAGTAAACTTTTCGGTCTCAGGTCCTACGGATGGAATGGTGACCTCCTCAAAGGACGTCTCGTAATTTTCGTGGCCAACGACTACGTCGTAAGTTTCGCCCTTATCTCCAATAAAAGTCAATGTACCTTTGCCAGATTGTACGGGAATATCTGAACCGGTTTCTTTATTTGTCACTGTAGCTCTGAATCCGTCCACAAGTTCGTCTGAAACATTTTTCACGACTCCCATGGCGAGTACGTGGTTGACCGAAAGTTTCTGAAAGGAGAATAAGTCGTCATTTCCACCGCGGGACGATGCAAAATAGCCACTCCGTTGATCAGGCGCACTAACAAGCGAAAAATCGTCGGCGGTAGAATTTATTGGATAGCCAAGATTAGCGGGCGGTGTAAATTCGTTTGCTGTTTGCTCACTTCTAAATATATCCAGGCCACCTAAGCCACCGTGACCGTCGGACGTAAAATACAAGGTGTTGTCGATCAGGAATGGAAATGCTTCATCTTCTGTTGTGTTAACGACAGGTCCCAGATTGATTGGAGTTCCCCAGAGACCATTCGATTGTACCACCCGATAAATATCAGTACCGCCATAACCACCAGGCTTGTCTGAAGCAAAGTACAACACTGTCCCATCCTCAGAAATGAAAGGATGGAGGTATGAATGCGAAGGGTTATTAAATGGCAACGGTGTAACTTCCCATGACGACTTTGTTTTATCAAATTTGGCATCATACAGTCCAGGTCGCCATTCAAATACATTTTTTCTTCCGTTCACTTCAATACGTTGATTTCGATTGATGATCATCTTTTGATATTGGGAATAAAACGCAGCAGGCCCATCATGGTGCCTTGTGTCTAAGTCATCTTCAAACAATGTCGCTGCCGTAAATTGTTGATTTCCTGATTTTACAGCGTGATAGAGGTTGAGAAACGGACTATCATCCCAGTGGGATTTCTTGGTAAAAGGTCCATCCTGCCTGGAGGATGCAAAGACAATTCCGTCCTGGTAATATACCGGAGCGAATTCGGAAGCGGTAGTGTTAACAGAAAGACTTTGAATGGACACGGCAGCAGAGTCCTGATAATACTTTTGAAAATTCCGAAGGTCGTCGAGGGCTTTTCTAGCGATGATGTTATCGGGATCGTTCTCTAAAACATGTTCGAGCAACGTATCAGCCTGGTCCTTCTTTTTCAGAATCGTTAACACACGTGCAAACTCATAATAATCCTGAGCCGTAAATGATCCACGATTTTGTTTTGCTTTTACAAACCATTTTTCAGACTCAGCGATAAGATTCATTTTATAGTAGCACTTGGCAAGCTGAAGCATGATATCTCCGGGATGTGGTGATTTCTTAAAGGCTTTCTGATAAAATTCTGTCGCATCCTGATAATGATGATGCGCGAAAAGTGAATCTGCCAGTGTTTCGTATGCAATGCTACTGTGCTGTGAAAACGCGGTGACTCCACTTAGCGTTATGAGTACGGTAATCAATACTTTTTTCATGTTTAAAAATATCGGGGTGAAAAGACAACATGCTTATTACGATTGATACGGTAATTTAACACTACTTCATGAGTACCAGTTTGCACTGCAGCCAGGGAGCTGATAGGGTACCCGTAAGAATAACCGACACTCAATTGATTATTTATATTTAATTCAAGCAATCCATCAACCGAGTCTTCCATCCTGTATGAAACACCGATCCATAATGTTTCGCGGATGAGCATATTCGCGTTTAAATCATATTGGAATGGCCCGCCTTCTTCCCATTTTAATAATACATTCGGTTTGAATTTCAAATCGCGACCTATCGGGAACACATGTCCTGCCGAGAGGAAATAATGCCTTTTTTGTCGTGCCTGCGTATAGGCATCCTCATTATTCCAGCGGTTGTTTATGAGGGTAGGTAACGATAGGCCTATATAACTTTTTTTAGAATAATAATATATTCCGATACCTAGATTTGGCAACAGCCTGCTTTCATTCTGATAAAATGTCGGATCCGGTTGACCATTTGCCGTAAGGATCCTCAGTTCCGATAAATTCGCCTGATAGTATGTTACGCCAGCCTGCCCACCAACAGAAAGTTTTCCAGTTTTAGATACAGGTATCCGGTATGCATATGTTCCGTACGCCATATATTGGTTGACTACACTTACTTTGTCATGAACTAACACGGCTCCAGCTGCGGATCGGGATAATTTCAAAGGGGAATGTAGCGAGGCAACTTGGGTTTGAGGAGCTCCCTTCAATCCCGTCCATTGTGAACGCACCGCGAATGTCGTGGTCATGGACTCATGACTTCCCGTATAAGCAGGATTAATCACTAAGCCATTAAACATATATTGGGTGAATAAGGGATTTTGTTGCCCGCAGCTATTTTGAGCGATTATAATCATTCCAAGAAATAAAACTGGAGCCAGAAATCTTTTCATCAGGTTGTTCGTCTTCACGTTGCTGTATCTAATACCTTTCATGATTTCATTTACCTTATAATCACCACGTATCCAGTCATGGTTTTAATTTCATTGCCAGGCTCTAATATGTAGTAGTATGTACCCTGATCTAACAGCTTGCCCGCTTGTTGTGCGGTGTTCCCACGTCCGTCCCATGGGGAGGAAAAGTTCTCGTAATGCTGTTTCTGAAATACAAGGAGACCCCAACGATCAAATACTTTGACTGAATTGTTGGGATAATTTTCAATGCCCTGGATATACCATGTTTCATTGTTGTCGTTGCCGTTGGGCGAAAATCCTTCTGATACAACTAGAGGAGGGTAAATGTTTTCGATCGTCACCACGGCTTCATCTGAAAGTCCTGCAGGATCATTTATTACGTATGTGAACGTAACGGTCGCTGAAATTAAACCGGCAGGGTAGTAGACAATCTTGCCTTCAACAATTTGGACTGTTCCCAAGGACGGATTCGTAACCGAAACAATCGAAAGTTCAGCATGGTCGTTATCGTTGTCATAGTCATTGGCGAGAACGTCAATTGTCACGGCAGACAAAGACGAGTTTACCACTGCATCATCCACTGCGTCAGGTGCATTGTTAGGCGCAGCAACGATCGTTACTGTTACAGTGGCGGGCGATGATGTCAATCCACCCGGGTCTTTAAGGGTATACGTAAAGGAATCATTTCCAATAAAGTTTGCCGTAGGCGAATAGTTTACTACACCCGTGGACGCGTTATAAGTCAGGGAACCGTGTATTGGCTGGGTTGTGAATGTAACTGAGGCGGTAATTATGACATCATCTACATCATAATCATTAGAAGTAATATTAATATTTACTGGAGTCTTAGTGTCGGTGTCAGTTACATCATTAACTGCAACAGGTGGATCATTTACAGGCGTGACCGTTATTGTCACTATGACCGGTGCGGATGTTGCGCCTTCAGCGTCTTTCACGGTGTACGTAAAAGAATCTGTACCGGTAAAGTTCTTGTTCGGCGTGTATGAAATAGTGCCGGTTGTGGGAGCCACCACGGCTTGGCCATTCGTTGGCGAAGTTATGGCCAGCAGGGAAGACGGATCCAATGCACTGTCAATATCGCTATCGTTACCCAAAACAGAGATAGAAACAGACATGTCTTCAGGTGTAGTTGCAAAATCTGGATTTGCGATCGGTGCATCGTTTACCGGATGAATAATGATGGCGACCGTTGCCGTGTTTGAAGTTGCCCCACTTGCATCTTTGACTTGATAAGTAAATGAGTCATTTCCATTGAAATTGGAGGCCGGATTGTAGGTTACCGCGCCTGTGATACTATTTACCAATACAGTGCCGTGCGTTGGCGAACTTACCAGGACAATCATACTCGCGTTTAGAACGTCATCAACGTCAATATCATTCGAAAGCACCGGTATGTCTATGGGCGTGTCTTCGTTTGTTGTAATCGCATCGTTGGTTGCGATAGGGGCATCGTTGACAGGCAGAATAGTAATATTTACCAGAGTCGGTTGAGAGTTTTCATTCCCATCGTTGGCATAGTAGGTAAAGCTATCAGTTCCGTAGTAGTCAGGATAAGGTGTGTAGATAAAAAAGCCTCCGAGATCGGTTACAGTGCCATGCGATGGAGGGTCCCCGTGCAGCGCAACGAGATTGTCCCCGTCGGGATCGGTATCATTGATCAAAATACAACCGCAATCAAGTTCGGTATCTTCATAAATAACAAAGCTGTCCGGCTGACCGGTAGGTGGATCGTTTACCTTATTAACTTGAATATTCCGTGTTACAATGGTACTATATGAAGAGCCATCATACACGGATAAAGAAATAGACCTGAGTTGGTTTGAGGGATTATTTTCGTTTGTGTTTTGATACGCGATTGACCGTAAGGCGCTGGTAAAATCATCAGGGGATGCCGGTCCCGTAAGTGTAAGTGTACCGGTTAATGGATCGAAAGAACCCGTAATAGAAAACGCGTCGGTGAAATGCAGCAAATCTTCGGTGTTGGAATAGTTTGTGGAAATCTGAACGGTCGCGCTTGCAAGCAATGGGCTGTCAGCATCTGTTACTGTAAGTGAACTAGTTATAGGAGTTGCCGCCTGACCTTCATTGTAAATCAAATCGGTTGCTTCTATTCCCGACAATACAGGCGCCTGCGCAAATAAAGTCTGAGGAAGAGAAAGTATAAAGGCTAAAAAAACCGCGTTTCTGATTACGTAAAATGTGCTGTTTTTAGAAATCCTTATTGGTAGTCCCTTGGGGGCCCTTCGGCCTTTAATATATTCCTTATTCATATAGATGATATGTTGCCAACTGCATGGATGTACGCACACGAGGGTTGTTGGACGTATATATCGCGAGGATCAAAAAAGTAAACTTTTAAATCCTTTTCTTACATAAATTTTTTTTGAATAATGTGTCTCGATTTGGGAGGGGAAGCAGTTAGATTGTCATTTTTTACAGTCGAATTGCAGAATCGCATAATAAACGGGCTTACAAATGTTAGGAATGTGGAATTTGTTACCCAAGACTTACGCTAATATGTCTGCGATAATGGTCGGCTGGACTTCTGAAGAGAACGGTTGTTCGAGGCTTTAATTTTGAAACAACAAAGCACACAAAGTTTGATTCGTCCACAAAGAATATCAAAAGTATAAAACTCAACTGAGCTGAATGAATGGTTCGGTTCAATGCGGTTTAACAGCGTCATTCTTGAGTTGGGCTACGCCAACATTTAACATTCAAATGCGGAAATTTGTAATTTCATGTTCAGTAAAAATGATCTTTTTCAAGAAAAATATTCGCAGTAGTTATGTAGTCATGGTCGCATATCTAATGGCGTTAGTGTTATTGGTAACTACTTGTGAGTTTAGTAAAGAGGAAAATAAGTTGTCGGGAATCGTCAACGCGCAGGGTGAAGAGTTCGCGGGATCAGACACTTGCATTAAGTGTCATAAAGCGATAACAGATTCCCACGTATCAACCCCTCATTTTTTGACATCGCAGCCAGGAAACTTTGAAACGGTGCAAGGAAGTTTCGATTCGGGGAAAAATGTTTTTACCTTAAATGAAAGGCTAAAAGTGGTGATGGAAAAATCGTCAGCGGGGCTGTTTCAACACGCATTTGTTGGGGGTAACGAGGTCGATAAAAAGCGAATTGACATCACCCTCGGTTCCGGGCGTCAAGGGCAAACTTATTTGTTCTGGGAGAATAACGTCCTTTTCCAGCTTCCTGTTTCTTACCATGCACCATCAAACAGTTGGAGTAATAGTCCAGGCTACCCCACGGACCAAATAATTTTTAATAGAAGCATTTCGGCGCGGTGCCTGGAATGTCATAGCACTTTTTTTAAAAGTGGTAAACCAATGGATGGCAATGAAACTTTTGACAAAAAGCACGTAATGCTGGGCGTTGATTGCGAACGGTGTCATGGGCCGGCGGCGCGCCATGTTACGTTTCATGACAAGAACCCTGAAGAACAGGAAGCGAAGTATATCGTCAATCCTGCGACTCTGACAAGAAAGCAAAAGCTCGACAACTGCGCGCTCTGTCATTCGGGCCTTCGCAATAATCTGATGCCGGCATTTTCATATAGCGTAGGCGAGAACCTCGACGATTTCCTGTTTCCTACCCACGCGCCTGATAGTAGTGCGACGATGGAGGTTCATGGAAATCAATTTGGCTTACTAAGCCTCAGTAAATGTTTTTCGATGAGTACGATGGACTGTTCTTCGTGTCATAATGTTCACGTCAAGGAAACAAAAAAGCTGGAGGTGTTTTCCGCCCGTTGCATGAACTGTCATAAGGAAGGGAGCGACAATTTTTGCAAGCAACCCGCTGTTAAGGGGTTAGTACTAAGCAAGAATTGCATTGATTGCCATATGCCCGCGTTACCTTCACGGCAGGTTTTTTTGAGATCTGGAAATAACAAATCCACGCCATTTTTTATCCGCACGCATCTTGTTGGTAACTATAAAAAACAAGTGGCGCAGTTTCTTGAAAAAATTTCCGAACGAAGTTCTCCGCAAAATGACTAGTTCGTTGCATATTTTCACCTTTGTCGATCCTTGGGGATACTTTTAAAGCAGGCAGACGGAAGGGGCATAACACATTGCACGGATTTTCTTAAATTAGATAGGGATTGGAGATGTAATCCACTATTAAATGAAGGTTTTAATTTTCGGTGCGTCTGGTGCCACTGGGCATCACTTAATTTCGCAGGCCGTTGAGCAGGGTCATGAGATTCTCGCTTTCGTTAGAGATCCTTCTAAGTTAAAGATCGTAAACAAAAGCCTTAAAACTTTCCAGGGTGACGTTGCCAACTATCAACAAGTCGCGGAGGCCGTGCGCGGCCAAGAGGCAGTTATCTCAGCCCTTGGCGCGTCAAACCCGGTGACGCGCAATTATGCATTGATCACCGGCATCGAAAATATTGTTCAAGCCATGACGAAGCATAATGTTAACCGCTTAGTGTATCAGTCTTTCTTGGGCGTGAGAGAAAATCGCCAGGAACTTGGCTTTATTGTAAATCGAGTGCTGCCGATATTGTTGAAGGGTTCGATCAAAGATCATGAAGAGAAGGAGAAAATTATTACAACAAGCAATTTACAGTGGACCATCGTTCGCTGTCCAACGTTGACGAACGGTCCCCTTACAAAAAAGTATGTGGATGGTGAACGTCTTCAACCGGAATCTGCGTTGGCTTTTATTTCGAGGGCGGATGTAGCGGATTTTATGTTGCGCCAGCTACCAGAAAACAAGTACATCGGAAAGAAGCCCCGCATCATGAAAAAATAAGACGCTGATATTCTACTAGATGCCGCTCGCGCTTATTTGCTAATTCTTCCTACTTTCTATTACCGTTTGATTTTTTCTTTTTAAGAAAACAAATCTTTTATCGGGGCCTTCCGTATAACGAGGAAATTCATCCCTTTACAATGAAATCCCCCTTGGCTTCAGGCTCATTCAGAATATATCTACTGTTGTGCCTTCTCTTGACCTTTACCACTTTAGTAGACGCACAAAATTATTGGGATAAAATCCCCGCCTTAACAACGCAGTATTATTCAGAGAAGGATGACTACTCAAAGAATATTCAAACTTTGAGGTCTGAAGTGAAGGGACAGCTAGAAAAGATTAAGAAAGCTGCGGAAGAAAAGGCCAATAAAATGACTGACGCCGAAAAAATGGCGCTTGCTACCCGATATCAGAACATGAAGCCGGATGAGATCGTAAAAATGCAAAGCGAGATGATGTCTATTACTCAGGCACAAGCCGACTTCCAACAAGCTTCGTCGGACATGGAAACTCGATTCAATGCACTTGAGTCGGAGTTTAGAGATGCGTTTGCAAAACGACTTGGTCCGATAGAAGCGGAGCATAACAAGCTTCCGGATGGCGAAGGAACACCTCAATGGGCGATTAAGAAAGGAGAGGAGTTGATTTCTTCTTATAACAAAGAATATGAAACGATTTGTACGGAGTACTTTACAGCATCGGATGCCAAGTTCAAAATTTGGCTGAAAGAATTCAATAAATTTCTGATTGAGAAAGAAATTCCATTCAATCAAAAGATGATAAAAATGCAGTACAGTCAATATGGAATTGCTGCCGATGCTTCCGCTGCGTCACTCATGGCCGTCGAAAAATACCTTGAGAAATGCGGAGCGATATCTGGCCTTCGCAGACCTTATCCGCAAGGATAACCATATCATGCTAAGAGTAGTGGAATCGTTGCATTCAGTTATGTTCGCCACAAAGTCTCAAAGACACAAAGGTTCACAAATTCTAGGCAGTTGAAAATTCTATAGTTTTGAGGGTTGAAAACTCCAGTAAACCTGTAGTGTATATCACATCGTTGCATTCTTCGTGAACCTTCGTGCCCTAGTGTCTTTGTGGCATTTTTTTTAAATCGTTGGATGTTCGCCACTAAGTCCCAAAGACACAAAAGTTCACAAATCTTAAGCAGTTAATCTTTTGATATTCCGAGCGACTTTCGCCACTGGAAGTCAGACAGCATATATTCTATCGTTGCATTCTTTGTGATCCTTCGTGGCATTTTTTTTTAAATACAACTACTCCGATCGTAATGAATTAACCGGGTTATTCGTCGCGACCTTGATGGCATGAAAACTTATCGTTACAACTGCCAGAACGATTGAAATAATTCCTGCGGATGCAAAAACTGCCCAATTCATGTCGGTTTGGTACGCGAAATTCTGCAGCCATAATCTCATTAGAAAAAAGGTAAGTGGAAAAGCAATGACGAGCGAAATCAGAATCATCACGACGTATTCACGGGATAGGAGTCGAAGAATACTTACCACTGAAGCTCCCAATATTTTTCTCACACCGATTTCTTTTGTTCTTGACTCTGCGAGAAACGCTGTAAAGCCGAAAAGTCCGAGGCACGCTAGGGTTATCGCTAACATCGTGAAAACGGAAAATAGCTTTCCAAAACGTTCGTCGTTCAGGTGGAGGTTGGCGATATATTGATCCTGGAAGGAATATTCAAACGGCTTTCCTGGATTATGAAGGCTCCATACCCGTTCAATATTAGCCAGCGTAGCGGCGAGTTCGGTGGATCCTATGCGAATGAAAAAATTACTTCCGTTCCCAACTTCCAAAATAAATCCGAAGGGACTTATTGCAGAATGAAGGTTGGTGAAATGAAAATCCTTTGCGATCCCAACGATCGTAACATCATGCGTCTTCCCCGCCTCATCGTCCCACGCCAGACGCTGGCCGATGACAGGCTCCTGTAAACCCAGCTGTCGCACAGCCTCCTCGTTAATAATGATGGCTGTTGAATCGGAGACAAAATCCCTGGAAAAATTTCTGCCTTCTGATAACGCGATTTCTAGCGTAGGAATAAAATCGTAGTCTATGCGAATGAAGTTGAGGGAGATATGTGAGTTAGAGGGCGCGTAGCCAATACCATTCACTGAGTTGTTCGATCCCAGGACCCCGTCGGCTCGTGCAACGTTTATAATACCCGGCATTTGTCTGACTTTTTCATCCCATGCGCCGGTAACGGTACTGGGCGCACCGATGCCACCACGTACATTTGGAACCAACAGGATATTTTCTTTATTAAACCCCAGATCCTTGTCCCGCATGAAATCAAGCTGAGTAGAAACGATTAACATACCTGCGATCAATCCTGACGACATCGTAAACTGAAAAACCACCAGTGCCTTTCGCAATGCTGCCCCAGTATGACCCGTGATGACACCACCGCGCAGACTTTTCAGCGGTTGGAATCCCGACAAGTATATGGCAGGGTAAAAACCCGCCGCCAGGGCGATGAGAAAGGTGAAAGGAAGACTCCATTTCATCACGTCGCTGGTCAACAACAGCGATGACAGATCGACTCCTGCGAGCGGTGTCAATAATGGAAGGATTAGAGAGGTGATAATGAGCGCCAAGATTAAAGCCAGTAAAACCGTAAGTAATGATTCTGTTAGAAACTGGCGAATCAACTGACCTCGTACCGCCCCGATTGTCTTACGAATACCGACTTCGCGCGCACGTTCCGACGACTTTGCCGTGATCAAATTGATATAGTTAATGCAGGCAATGATCAGGATGAAAGTTCCGATGAGCACCAATATCCGGATATAAATAGGGTCACCGTTAGGTGATAGCTCCCATTTAAGATGGGAATGGAGGTGGATGTCAGCGAGAGATTGAACGTAGTAACGATCAAGGGAATTGGGAATGTGTGTTTTTACGATTTCAGTGACGTTAGAAGCAAAAGATGCAGCATCCGCGTCAGGGCTCAGTCTCGCGTACGTGTAAAAGCCGCTGCGCTGCCAATCAGTGTCCGGGTCACGTGTGCTTTCGAACGGGATGAGGATATCGAAAGTAAAATGTGAATTCGCCGGTATGTCTTTAAGAACTCCGGAGACCTTATAGTCCGTGCCGCCATTGACGTTCATTCGAATGATCTTTTCGATTGGATCTTCGTCACCAAAATATTTTTTGGCAACTGATTCAGTGAGTATGATCGAATGAATATGACTCAATGCTTTTTGTTCGCTTCCGGCTACGAATGGAAAATCGAAGACATCAAAGAATTGTTGATCGACCCGGATCAATTCTGTTTCATAAAACTTTTTGTCATCATGCTGAAGAAGGTAAAGGCGACCGCGATTTGGTACTAACCGCGTTGCCGTTTCCACATTGCTGAATTCCGTTCGAAGCGATTTGGTTAGCGCTGGGGGAGTGGTTGCATCTGGAACTGAAGTTCCATCGGGGTTTACAAAATCTTTTACGACCCTGTAGGTATCTTTGTAGCGTGCATGAAATTTATCGAAACTCAGCTCGTGCTCGACATAGAGCATAATACATGTAAAGCCTGTGAGTCCGATGGCGAGGCCTGTGATATTTATCAAAGACGAAAACTTGTTTTTAACAAAATAGCGACAGGCGACAATAATCCCGGAGAACATATTCATAGGAAAGGCTTAAATTACTTTTGGTTAGATGCAAAGGGCACGCCAACACGAAAGATGCTATTTTTCGCACCTGAACAGTTAGTAACTATCCGGTAATGAATTAATTTGTTCGGAGGCGAACGTCTAGCCAATTCAGTTGCTGTGAGGCATTGTGCATTTTACCTCTTGGAACTGAGTGTGATGATAATTATTGAGGACTGCGGATTTCGTTAAAGGGAAAATAAACAATGCATGCTGTTATTGGCTACTTCCTACGTGACACATCCTATCGTTGGTACCAATAAGTGAGAAGGTATTACGAAAGTCCAGACCGCGTGTACTTAAAGGGGTGAAAAAATTTTACTTAAATAGATTATATTTAAGTTATCACTTTACGCTTTTACGAAATGACAATGGTTTTCGATAAATGTCCCCTCACGGGTGAGCCAGCAAAAATAATAAGTAACGACAACGGCATAATAAAATATCGAATTTCGGTCGCTGACAGAAATTTTAGTATTGAGCTTTGCGAGAAATGTTTGAACCATCGATCGGAAGCGCTGAACAATCGGCATCATATAGTTCTCGGGTTGTTGCTAAACAATAAACTTCCGGAATTAACCGAGACCCTGGTTCATTTTGGTCCTCACGATGCCACGGGCAGTTTTGATTTAGTTGAAAAACTTAAGCAAGCAACTTACCCCAAGTATCCCAAGGAGAAATTG
>DASQTN010000610.1:0-4087 GCA_035641895.1 Chryseolinea sp.
CCGAAGCTATATCGACAATCACCTTTGGAATAAAGTAAGGGTTGATTCGGGGAGTGCCATCACCTCTTGCGTAATCCATGATTTCTTGTTGAAATGTATAGAAACCGCCATTACCGGATCCCCAGATAACACCCACTCGCGTTTTATCGATAGTGTCCAACGCCAGGCCTGAATCTTTTAGCGCCTCACTGGTAGTTACCAACGCGTATTGGGTGAATGGATCCATTTTCCTAATCTCCGTTTTTTCAAAGTGGTTCAACGGATCATACCCTTTCACCTCACAAGCAAATTTCGTTTTAAACTTAGTGGTATCGAATTTCGTGATCGGTGCCGCACCACTCTTCCCTGCCAATAAGTTATTCCAGAATTCCTGAGTGGAGTTTCCAAGCGGTGTCAATGCTCCAATACCGGTAATGACTACTCTGCGCTGCTGCATATTTTATTTGCTGATTTGATCTAAAACCTTTTTACAATGTTGAACAATGATATCCATAGGTTCGCGCGATCGTTCGGCGCGCGAAAACATTAATGCGCCTTCCACTGAACAAAAAAAAGTGTATGCAATTTCTGCTGGTTCTATATCCGGGCGAAATTCGTTTTTTTTTATTCCTTCCTGAATTAAATCCTGAATGAAACTTATCGTGTGATGTAATTCTTTTACCACAACCCGACGCATAGATACACGGTGGTCGTCTGCTTCGACAGCGGTATTAAGCAAAGGGCATCCTCCTGCAACCGGTGGATTAAATACGTAGTTCGAATAGAAGTCTAAAAGGGCGATCAGCTGCCCGCGGCAGCTAGGTATTCCATCAAGCTCTTGCTTTACCTGGTGCCTGACTTTCTCGATTGCAAAACGGAATGCTTCAAGCGCTATTTCTTCTTTATCCTGGAAATTTCCATACAAGGCTCCTTTCGTTAGTCCAGTTACAGCTGTTAATTCGGCCAGCGATGTACCATGAAAACCTTTGCGGTTAAATAGAGGCGCGGTTTTTTCAAGGATATGTTGGCGTGTTTTGTCAGCCTTGGTCATGCGGCAAAGGTAATAAAATATACCGATTGGTATATTTTATATCGAATAAATTTCACGGGACGATGGTTGTAGCGGTGGCGTTGTCAACTATAACACAAAAAAAAGGCAGGCTCGAATTACGGTTCGATGCCTGCCTAACCCAACCAAACTATAGACTAATACTGACCTACAACGGAGATAAATTTTATAATATCAGATAGCAATCATTTGCTGCATGAGGGCCTTTTGAACTAATTCAACCGAATTCTTTGCCTCGCATTTACGCAAAAGATTTTTACGATGCGTTTCCACAGTGTGGTGACTGATGTTCAATCTGGAAGCGATTTCCTTGGTAGTCAGCCCGGAGGAAACCAGAGCTAGCACTTCTTTTTCTTTAAATGTGAAAGGGTTCATATGGATAGAGGTTAAATTTTTGCGCTATCAAATTTTACGGTCTTTATGCAAAGAGCTTGAAGATGTAACCCACGGTTCAGAAATATTTTTTAAAAAAAATTAATAGGGCTCCTATTCCCTTACTTTTTTTGCCGGCAAATTATCCCTCCTTTTTTATCAAATTCCCGCTTTTTTGCAAAAAAAACCTAACTTTAAATGTCTTTGAAGTGGCTTTCAAAAATAATCGTCCCATTGGGTTACATAACCCATCCTTTTACATAAAGACCGTGATCATGATAAGTGGTGAGGCCATACCAAATGAAATCATACAAAAAATTCGTGCCGGCGGGCAGACTGAGCTTGGAATGATTTATGAAGAATACAGAACTGAATTTCTTCAATGGATCACCAAAGAATACGATTGTTCCATGGACGATGGCAAAGACATGTACCAATTGGCAATTCTAATATTTTACGACAATATAAAAAGAGGAAAACTGGAACATCTGGTAAGCAGCATTAAAACTTATTTGTTTGGCATTGGGAAGAACCTTGCAAAAGATAATATGCGGAAAGAAAAAAAATTCATACCGATCAACCAGGAAAAATGGATCAAAGAATACCTCATTGACGAACCTCAACAACAACAACTTGATGATAACATATTCTCTTTGGCAAAGAAAGCTCTGCAGAAACTCGGCCAGCCTTGCCAGCGCCTGATTGAGCTATTTTACTATGAGAACAAAAATATGCAAGAGATTACGGACGCAATGCAATACAAAAATCCCGAAACAGCGAAAAACCAAAAATGCAAGTGCATGGCGCGATTACGGAAGCTTGTTGATGAAGAAATACAATTAAACTCAACTGTCGCAAAAAATGAAATCTACTGATTACGATATCACACTAATGGAAAAATATTTTGATTCGAACTTAAGTGCTGAGGAGATGGAGATGTTCTCTTCACGCTTGCAAAACGATGCTGTATTTAAGTCATTAGTCGAACGTGAAAAAATAATTATTGGCGCCATTCGCAATCAAGGGCTGGTTGATAACCTTAATTATTTGAAAAGTATCGAAGAAAAAATTCAAGGCAATCACGCTCAGGCCTCATTTACCCGTGTTAAGACCTGGTATTACTACGCCGCAGCTGCTGTTGTTATGCTTTTGATTGCCGTCAAGGTCCTTCTTCCTTCGCACGCAAACACTGACGAACTTTTTGCGGCGTATTTTACTCCTTATCCAAATGCTTTTGAGCCAATTACCCGTGGGTCAGATATCGCAACAAAAAGAGCTGAAGCTTTCCAGGCGTACGAACAGAAAAAATACCAGGAAGCTGCTGTACTTTTTAAAGCGCTTGTCGCAGAAAAAAAGGAACCTGAAACTTTGTTTTTACTCGGCAATACGAACTTAATGTTAGGAGAGGTCGCGGAAGCTAAAGGGAATTTCACTACTTTAATTAACGATTTTGACGATCTCGACTTGCAAGCCAAATGGTTCTTAAGTCTTTGTTATTTAAAAAGTGGCGATCGGGAGAATGCAAGGAATATATTGAAGGAACTTGGGGAGACTGAAAATTCTTATGCATCAAAAGCGAAAGAGCTACTGGAAAAAATAAGCTAACCCATTTTCTACATTTAATACTCAACCATCCATGGCAAATCCAAAAGAAACCTCTCGAAAAGAAGATTACATTGAATTTACATTAAAGGTAAGAGCTGGCAGGAAAAAAGATTGGATCGAATTTGGACTTGACTTAAATCCAAATGATCGCTTGATTTCAATTTCAGAATCATTTTCGTCGCTTGAAGAACTGAATAAAATTTTCAAACACGTTCTATCGGAATTAGATATTATCAATAAACGGACGCGACTTTACAACTCAACTTTGGAGATTAATCCGAAAAAGAAAAAAGAAAATTTCAACGAGGGGTACGAACAAAACTTCAAACCTGAGTTCGGAAAAATTGACAGAATTATTCATAGGCACAATAGCCCGGGCGTGTCATCCGTGAGTTATAATCGCATTTATAACGGGGATAAAAAGCCCCTCTAAAGGCTGACATTTCTTTTTCTAGCGACTACGTATGCGAGAAGCAGCAATACTAAAAAAGCTACTCCCAATACTCGAATAATTCTGCTTCTATCTCTCTTAAATACCTTATCCAAACTCCCATAGGCGACTGGTGGTGCCCAAATTTTAGGGTCTGCGACAAGCTCATCAGAAGATTCCAGATAATTTAGTTTTGCCATTCTCAGCGCTCCATCAATGGTTTCACCGGCCAGCAAACGGGCGTAAAAATCGTCCATCAATTTTATAGAAGCCTGATCATTCACTTTCCACAAGCTCATTAGGATATTTTTGCACCCGGAATAGGTAAATGCGCTTGCCATGCTAACCATTCCCTCGCCCTTATAGCCTCTTCCCAATCCAGATTCGCACGAACTTAGAACTGCCATAAGCGCATTCAACTTAAGACCATACAATTCATAGGAGTGCAGTTCTCCATCGTTCAGCGAATCATTTTTGGGCGTAAAATAAAGACTGGCCGCAAAATTCTTTTGTATATCCCCCATCCCATGAATAGCTAGGTGAATGATATCGAAATCAGGCGCCAGTGATTTGAAATTTGATTCGGACGCATCCCTCCCAAATAGAAATTTTCCAGCGTCGAAACGTTTCGC
>DASQTN010000611.1:0-4062 GCA_035641895.1 Chryseolinea sp.
CCTGAATTCAGAATGTGGGTAGAAAATATTTAAGAATACAGCATGGAATTTTATCCAGCGCGCTTAGCCTTATATCCATCCTTTTGCAGCAGTTGCACGACCTTATCACGATGGTCTCCCTGAATAAGAATTTCACCATCTTTTACGGATCCACCGACGCCGCATTTTGATTTTAAGAGCTTACCGAGTTTTTCAAGATCATCCATGGTCCCTGAGAAACCAGTAACAATCGTTACCTGTTTACCAGCCCGCATGCTTTTGTCAAGCATTACCTTGAGGTTCTGTTGTTGCGGAGGAAGTGTTGAATGTGGGTCGGATTGTCCATAGCTAAATTCAAAATCCGAATTGGTAGAATATACCACTCCATCCCTTTTTTTCCAGTCGTTTGATTTTGCCATGATTCTAAAGCGTTAGCAGTAATACTCCTGTAAAAATCAAAATTAAGAAACTCACAACACTTAGATTGAATCCATACTCCACATTCTTTTGAAAATATATTCCTAACAAAGAGAAAAAGAGCAACGCAATGGGAGCAAAAATGAAGTTGCCATAAATGGATTTGTTGAGCTTCACAGCCAGTGTATCAGATGCTACCCGTCGCGGAACATCGAACAACATCGTGCTTGAGATATCTATTTCTCTGCCTGTCGCAAAATGATCGGAAAATTCGTACGCTATATCAATTGAGCGTTCTCCGGTGGTTCTCAATATCCACCAAGTTGTTGCGTAATTGCGAGTATAAGTTCGCCGTACATTCGTCTCAACAATCTTCTCGTGTGTTGTGCGGTAGGGCAACGAATAATCAACCAGGATTAAGAGCGCAAATCCAAAACAAAAGCGTGTTATGCGAATAGCCCAGGGCATATATTCCCGCATCAGGTCGACTAGCCGCTCGCGATCACTCTTTCGGTGTACTTTTGGCCGGGTGGCACGATATGCTGGATCGCGATGCCGCGGACCTTCTTGGGGCGGCTCGACAAACGGTGATTGAAATCGAAGGTCATACAAACTTTTTTTAACCGGATCTCCCAGAACGTCGTATGCCTCGTTTATTTTTTTAAAAATATTCTCGGCAGCTGGATCACGATTCTTATCAGGATGGTATAACACTGCAAGACGCCGATACGCGCGTTTTATTTCCGTCTGGCTTGCAGCATAGTTTACACCTAAGGTTTGATAATAATCCATTTACGAAAAATAAAAATAAAAAGCCCAGATTGTACTGGGCTCAAATAATAAAGTATTGAAGTATTGGCGTTCTAAGTGTTGAGGTTGGCGCCGCTTCTCGGAGCCAGCTTCAATTCAACATCCAAAAATTCATAATTCATTTCACTACTTCTTCCTTTGTGTTACGAATGTCAATACGGGACGTTTTGAATGGCTCACAACATCCTCCGCGATGCTCCCGGCTAAAACATGCGCAAAGCCTGTCCTGCCGTGCGTCGCCATCGCTATGAGATCCGCGTCAATGCTATCGGCAAAATAAACAATACCCTCCTCCTCGCTAACATCGTTGAATACATTCATCGTAAAATTCTTGAGTTGCAATTTTTTTGCAAAGTCCTGCATATACTTTTTAACTATAACGTCACGTTGAAAGTTACCGGGGGTATTGATTCGAACAAGGTGAATAGTTGCATCATAAAGTTTTTGCGTTGTTCTCACGATCCGTGAAAAAATCTCCTCATCCTTCTCCATCGAAGTTGCATACACAATATTTTTAAAATCTTTGCTGGCTGGTTTGGAATGCATCGTTAATACCGGGCAATGTGACATCCTTACAACCTTTTCGGTATTGGACCCGATAATCATCTGTTGCAAATCGGAACGTCCTGCCGTTCCCATGACCACCAAATCAACTTTTTTTTCTGTAATAATCGCGTTCATCCCGTGATACGGAGATCCGATGCGGAGTTCCTGTTTTACCCTGATACCGTCAAAACGCGCGTCCTCCGCTAGTTTCGTCAATTGCTTCTTCCCCTTCTCAATCAGCTTCATGGTAAACAGTCTTTCTTCCCATCGTCCATCCGCTACAACCTGACCTTCAACATTCAGCGAATTTCCAACCGCTTCCTCCACCACGTGCAACAGTGTTAGCTCAGCATTTGCTTTTTTCGCAATATCGGCAGCCACTTCCACAGCAATTGTGGCGGGTTTAGAGAAATCTGTGGGAACAAGAATTTTTTTCATAAGTTAAAATTTGTGTGTATTAGGATCATAGTGATTAAAATTAAAACAAATCCGTTACAATCAAATGGTGAAATGTCATTTTGAAACATGAGAAACGTCAGGAATAGCCGGATGGATTATTATCGTATTTGAAATGTCTTGTAAGCTGCCAGTAATTTAGTTATTTGTTATAATTGACCTGTTCCCTGTAACCTTGAAAGAACGTGCTGTTGAATATCTCATCGTTAAAAATTGACCCCTTTGACTTTCAAGATTTGAAGGAGGTACCACGCTTACAACCCGAAGGTTGGGCTGACATTTTTCCATCCATTGAGTATTATTGTAAATCTGATTTCTGCTTTCCGTTAAAGGCCTCGCTGGATGGGAAACTGGTCGGTATTGGAACGGCAATTATTCATGGACATTCTGCCTGGCTTGCTCATATTATTGTGAATTCTGATCATCGGAACGCAGGGATAGGCACAGCGATTACAAAATCGCTGATCGATGTATGCCATAAGAATTCCTGTCGAACGCTTTTACTGATTGCCACAGCATTGGGCGAGCCAGTCTATAAGAAGTTTGGCTTTGAGGTAGATACTAAGTACTTGTTCTTCGATCATGGAAGTTTACCTCCAGATCAATCCCACCAAATTTTTGCATTTCAAAAAGAATTTGAAGACGCGCTCTTTCAATTGGACCGTTCAATTTCAGGAGAAGACAGAAAAAAATTATTGCTTGAGCATCTCGCCAGCACCTATCTCTTCATTGAGGACAAGCAGGTAACCGGGTTTTACATTCCGACTTTGGGAGAAGGAACCATCATTGCTGAATCTTCTACAGCAGGCTTAGCGTTGATGAAACTTCGGGCTGCGTCGACCAACAAGTTTTGTATACCTGTGTTAAATGAGAGTGCCGTTAACATTTTGAGTCAGCACGGTTTTAGTGAAATCCGAAGAGCTTCCAGGATGATACTGGGTGAAAGGCTATCATGGGATGGAAGTAAAATTTACAGTCGTATTGGGGGAAATTTAGGTTAAAGTATACTGCTCCCCCATTGACCGTTCAACAAGTTTTACTCACATGTAAACCTGTTGCATTCAATTCCGGCGTAACTTTACGTTTAACCAATGCTGGTCTCTATGCACGATCATAGCCACGATCATCACCACGGCCACAGCCTCAACATCACGCAAGTGAACAAATCGTTGATTGCCGGAATTTTGCTCAACATCGTTTTTGTTTTAGTAGAATTTGCCGCTGGATTTTTTTCCGGTTCGCTGGCGTTGATTTCTGATGCGGGTCATAACTTAAGTGACGTAGCGAGTCTGGCCCTGGCGTTGCTTGCTTTCCGACTGTTAAAATCAAAATCCACAGAAAAATATACGTATGGCTATCGAAAAGCTTCCATTCTGATCTCGTTATTAAATGCAGTGATTTTGTTAATTGCCGTTGGGGGAATCGGATATGAATCGATTCAGCGATTTTTATCGCCCAGGCCCGTTGCCACGAATATTATTATTTATGTGGCTGCAATTGGGATAGTTATAAATTTTGTTTCGGCCCTTCTCTTTTTCAGAGACCGTGAAAAAGATTTGAATCTTAAAGGAGCTTATCTCCACTTAATGGTGGATGCGTTGGTGTCTGTAGGTGTGGTCGTTTCGGGCATCATCATGATGTACACACAATGGTTTTGGATTGATCCTCTCATCAGTCTCATTATTATGGTGGTAATTCTCACCAGCACCTGGAACCTGCTGCGCGATAGTCTATCACTATCAATGGATGCGGTACCGACCAACATTAGAATTGATAGCGTGCGCGAGGCTGCTCTCAAATTAGCCGGTGTAAAAGACATTCATCATATTCATGTTTGGGCTATTAGTACAGCAG
>DASQTN010000612.1:0-4263 GCA_035641895.1 Chryseolinea sp.
AATGTTGAAAAAATGGGCTCCGAATATCGATCCTGAAAGTTTCGGTTACACTTCTGACAACGTCATTGGTTTGGAATCACCAAGCGTTCCTACAACGCGAAGCATTGGTTTCAATTTGAATGTTAAATTTTAATTCGATCCGATCATGAAAAAAATATTTAATATTAGCGTGTTAGCACTATCGATGATAGTAATTTCTTCTTGCGATAGTGGTTTTGATGAACTAAACACCAGTAAAACGAGCAGCGCTTCGCTAGATCCCGGCTTGATTCTAAATAACGCAATCATAAACTCCTCACCGGACGATTCACAATTGAACTATGAACTAGCTATTGTGCAACAATTGACGACTCCTAACACCGGGGTGCTGGAAGGAGGAAATTTTAACAAAAATAATCCTAATAGCTCTATTGGGAATTGGAGGGACTATTATCGGAATGTCGTACGGTACACCAGCGATGTTATTGACAGAACATCAGGCGACGACGCCCTGAGTAATCTGATGAACAAGGCGCGGATAATACACGCTAACGCCCTTATGATTATTACCGATACCTATGGTGATATCCCATTTGACGAAGCGGGAAAAGGATATATTGATCAAAATTCCTTTCCGGCTTACCAGGACCAGCAAACAGTTTACCAGGGGTTAATAAGCGAACTGAAAAATGCGGCGGATGCACTTGACGCAGCAAAGGCTTCTAACGCCGATGTACTTTACAATGGAGACATTGCTAAATGGAAAAAACTTGGTTATTCTTTGTTGTTGCGAGCGGGAATGCATTTAAGCGAAGTTGATCCGGCAACGGCACAGTCAACTGTAGCAGCTGCTTTTGCGGGTGGAGTTATTTTAGTTAATGCGGACAACGCGGCAGTCCGTCACGACGGGAATAATATCAACCAAACGGCAAACGTCCTGAATACAACGGAGGCTGCAAACTTCTTTTTGGCAAAGCCCTTTGTGGATGCACTAAAAGCCAACAATGATCCACGCCTTTCAGCCATTGCTATTCGTTACGTTGGTGCCAGCTCCGGATCCGGGCAAACCCCAGCAGTCGGGACAACAGATCCAGCGAATCAATACGGTATGCCTATGGGTAGCACCGATGGTGAAGCCGATCTGTCCGGAGCAACATTGCCTGGTGGCGGAAAAAGGTACGCTTATAGCCAGCTGGATCGTCGCCGAATGGCAAAAACAACGTCACCGCTGTTCATCGTAACTGCCGCGCAGAACCATCTTCTTCTCGCTGAAGCTCGACTAAAAGACTGGATCTCTACAGGCACTGTTGAGGAATATTTCGCCAATGGAATCAGGGCGCATATGGACCAACTGGTAGCCTTTGATCCTGCATCAGCAGTTGCTCCTGCCGCTCGGGATACTTACGTTGCTTCGAGAATACCACTCCTTGCCGGAAATGAATTGGAACAAATTAATTATGAATATTGGATCGCCTCATTTTTGAATGGACAAGAGGCATGGGCAAACTTCAGGCGAAGCGGGTATCCTGCCCTTAGCGAGAACCCTTTCGCTGGAAAAACTGTGCCTTGGATTACCAGGCTTCCCTATCCGCCGAATGAATATGTAGTAAATAATGAAAATGTCCAGGCGGCCGTAGCGGCCCAGGGTCCAGATAATTTAGATACCCGCGTCTGGTGGGACGTTGATTAAAAACCTTTCTTAATAAGGGCAACTTTTTAGTTGCCCTTATTATAATTGATATCAATATTTTTCTTGAAATCGATAATTCTTTGTTCGGTTAAAAAACTATTCTGGTGGAAGCCTATCGTTTGCATTCTCACATAGGTTAAGACATATTTGAACTAACATTATTTGACCATGAGAATCATATCTTTACGAACGATCTTTGTGATCGTTTTCATTTTCGCTTTGGTTATCGCGACAGCTACCTTTGCGCAACAGGTAACACTTACCAAAGAACAAATCATCGCCTTGACTCCGGAATGGAAAGGAGAACGGCTTCCTGACGGACGCCCTAACGTTCCAGACAAACTTTTATCACGATTGAAAAACGTTTCATTGGAAGAAGCGTGGGGAATTTTGCGCAGCTCAGGATACAACAACCAGTTCGAAGGCGACTGGATGATCTTGCGGGAAAATCAAGTCCTGGTTGGCCGCGCGCTAACGGTACAATATCTGCCTAAAAGAACTGACTATGATAATCTGATCCGTGCAAAAGGAAAAGAGGAGAATCGAAAGGGCAATTTCAACTCTTGGCCTATCGACATGCTAAAGCCCGGCGATGTTTATGTTGCAGACGGTTATGGGAAAATTGTCGACGGAACATTGATTGGAGATAATCTGGGTAACGCAATCTATTCAAATTCTAAGAATGGCGTAATTTTTTACGGTTCCGTGCGCGATACAGAAGGCCTTGAAAAAATCGAAGGTTTCAATGCTTGGATTAAAGGATATGATCCTTCCTATATTCAAGAAATGATGTTAGGAGGCATAAATGTTCCCATTCGTATCGGGCGGGCTACTGTACTACCAGGCGATGCGGTGTTAGCCAAGAAAGGGGGCATCGTGTTCATCCCTGCACATCTTGTAGCTGACCTTGTAATCAACGCTGAATTTATTGCACTTCGTGATCAATTCGGACATCAACGCCTGCGGGAAGGGAAATATACGCCAGGAGAGATTGATCAACAGTGGACCGATGCTATCAAAAAAGATTTTTTAAGCTGGCTCGATCAAAATCCCGCGAAATTACCAATGACTCGTCAGGAATTGGATGAGTACATGAAAAAGAGGACATGGTAATTCAATAAATTCTTTACGACCTAAACAACACTTATGAAAACTCCATCACAAAAACTTCTTGAAAAATTTGGAGCGAAGGAGCTTCAGATTGAATCCCCAGTGGTACCGGAAAATGAAAATGGGCGTCGTAGTTTCTTAAAAAAATCTGCCATGGGAGGTATGATGCTCGGCGGATTTATGTTCAGCTCAGTAGAAGATACACTTGCGCAATCAACATCAAAAGTGAATCGTAGTTCC
Organism: Chryseolinea sp.; assembly: GCA_035641895.1. GTDB lineage: Bacteria > Bacteroidota > Bacteroidia > Cytophagales > Cyclobacteriaceae > Chryseolinea. The sequence goes on from DASQTN010000612.1 coordinate 3,020, forward strand.
GCTCCATCAGACCTTAAGATTACGGACATGCGATATGCCGTGGTGATGAATGGGCACGCACGATGCCCGGTCATTAGAATCGATACGAATCAAGGTATTTATGGTTTAGGCGAAGTGCGCGACGGCGCTTCCTATAGATATGCTATGTTTTTGAAAAGTAGAATTTTGGGAATGAACCCGTGCAGTGTAGAAATGGTTTTCCGGCGAATTAAACAGTTTGGCTTTCATGGCCGCCAGGCTGGAGGCGTTTGTGCGGTAGAGATGGCGTTGTGGGACCTCGCCGGGAAAGCATACAATGTCCCTGCCTATCAGCTATTAGGCGGAAAATACAGGGATCGTGTAAGATTGTATGCTGACACCCCGCAAGGAGACAATGAAGCTGAGTTTGTCGCAAGAATTCAAAAAAGATTGAATGAGCAGGGCTTTACATTTATGAAGATGGACTTTGGCATTGAGCTTTTGAAAAATGTTAAAGACACTGCAACCAATAGCAACTTCTGGGATATTGGAAGACAATGGACTAATGAACCGATGACCTATGGTGCCACAGAGCATCAACTGACTCAAATTCAATTGACCGATAAAGGCCTTGAAATTTTAGCAAACCGTGTTGGACTTGTTAGGGAAAAGATGGGCTATGATATTCCGTTAGCTTCTGATCACTACGGACATTTCGATCATAACAATGCAATCCGTTTGGGAAAAGCAGTGGAAAAATATCGTTTGGCTTGGCTTGAGGATATGATCCCGTGGAAGTTCACAGAACAATGGAAGACCATTTCGGATGCTATCGACACTCCAACTACAACAGGCGAAGATATTTATCTCAAAGAAGAATTTATCAAGCTGATCGACGCGCGCGCTGTTGATATTGTACATCCGGACCTTGCTTCATCAGGGGGACTATTGGAAACTAAGAAGATTGGTGACTATGCAGAAGAAAAAGGTGTAGCCATGGCGATGCATTTTGCCGGAACGCCCGTGTCATTTATGGCTAATGTCCATTGCGCGGCAGCAACACATAATTTTATGGCGTTGGAACACCATTCGGTCGACGTCGACTACTGGATGGATCTCGTGAAAACGAAAAAGCCGATGGTGGAGAAAGGTTTTGCAATAGTTCCTGATTCGCCCGGCCTGGGAATTGAATTAAATGAGGAAGTTGTGAAGAAGCACCTCGATCCTGAGAACGCAACCTATTTCTCTCCCAGCAGCGATTGGGATAAAGACAGGTCGTGGGATAG
>DASQTN010000613.1:0-3401 GCA_035641895.1 Chryseolinea sp.
GCATTCTTTTCATTGCCGGCCCGCCTGTCTTAGTGGCAAGTTTGATCATAGGTTCTTTCATGAGCGACTTTATGAACTTCAGCATGATGGGTAATCCTGGCGAGGAATTTCAGGCTTACGCAACCTCTGTCACTTTTTGGCTTCAGCTCGCTTTGATGGCAATCTTTCTTACGATAAGCGGAGTAATGAACCTCGCCACAGTTAATAATTACTTGCTGTTGTATGAAAAAAGGCAAACTAATAAAATTGAGGTATCGGAGGTTTGGGAGGAAGTGCGGAAGACATTTTGGATGTATTTCACGACGGTAATTCTTTTTATGATATTGTTCGTCGCTGCCATTATTGTGATGCTCATTCCGATGGGTCTCCTGGGGGCAATTTCTCCTGTTCTGACTGTTTTTGGTTTCTTGATCTTCTATTGCGGATTGATATACTTTTTTTTCGGTGCAGCCTTCGTGTTTATTATCCGGACGTATGAAAAGAAAGGATTTTTTGAATCAGTTTTCAGATCCTTCAAATTGGTAAAGGACAAGTGGTGGAGCACCTTCGGACTCGTCGTAATCCTGTATATGATTATGGGTATAAGCTCATACATCTTTCTTATCCCCTACTATATTATAGCTGGAGTATCTGCCCTACACACGACAACGGCAGGGACATTTCAGGAACCTTCCTTGACAATGCAGGTAATGACCATAGTTTTTTTTACATTATACTACCTTGCCCAAATGGTTCTGACTGCACTACCCAACGTTGGCACTGCGTTCCAATATTTTAATCTCGTGGAATTGAAGGAAGCCAAGGGATTGATGGCACAAATCGAAACGTTAGGGCAGGCTCATCCGCCAGCCCCGTCAACGGAAGAACACTTTTAAAATGAAACCGGAGTGAAATCATTTTGGTGCTTGGTTCTTTTCAGCATGGCATTTTTTTTCTGCCAGGGGCAAGATGCTGATTCTGCCGTGGTATCTTTTGACTCGACCGTAAATTTCACGGATTCAGAAACTGATGATTCATCCGCGCCCAACGATTCGTCTAAAATACAAACAAGAAGTTTCGACGAAGGAACCTTGAAGAGACTAAAATCCGACGAAAGTCTTCAGTACAAAGAACCTCCAACCATAGCGGAAAGTTTATGGGATCGAGCACTCCTTTTGATCCAGCAATTTTTCGATTCGCTTTTTACGGGTGCCGTTACAACCAATTGGGGACGGCTTTTTTCGTACGTATTTGGTTTGGTACTGATCGTAGTGCTTATCATGATGATTCTAAAAGTAAATGCATTCAAAGTGTTTTACTCCGGGCAGGGAGCCAGCACCATTCCTTACAATGCGCTTGACGAAAATATTCACGACATGGATTTTGATAAGCTAATTCAAGAGGCGATTGCGGCCGGGGATTATCGAAAAGGTATTCGACTACTGTTTTTAAATTCATTGAAGATGTTGGCTGACAAGAATTTTATTCATTGGGAGCAGGGCAAAACAAATCATGATTACTTGTCGGAATTATCGGCTTCAGAATTAAAGGAAGGATTTAATGAGCTTAACTACTATTTCGAATATGCGTGGTATGGGAACTTTAGGATTAGTCATGAAACGTTCTTAAAGATTCAGCACACTTTCTCTGCGTGGAGGCAAAGAATATAATGCGTAAAGACTGGAAATACATATTGTATATTTCGCTGGCGTTTGGTCTGTTTATAGCTGTAAAGTTAATCAGTCCGAAAGCATACGACTGGAGCGTAACTTTCGCCCATGATGATAAAAATCCATATGGTGCATACGCTTTTAATGACTTGTTGCCAGGACTGTTTCCAGATCAAAACATCTTTCATTCGTACAAAACCTTGTATGAAATCAAGGACTCGTTGAAAGACAAAGAGAATATCATTGTAATTGGGTCCAACTTCAGCGCTGACAAGGAAGATACAAAAACGCTGCTGCATCACGTTGCCCAGGGAGGTTCCGCATTTATTTCGGCGGAATATTTTTGGGGTCATTTTTCGGACACTTTAATGCTGCGGACATACGATTATTTTTTCCGAAGTGGCGATGTCTTTGGAAAACGCGATACTTCCTTTCTGAAATTTGCCAATGCGCAGCTTGACACAATGAGACAATTTCACTACCGGCGAGATAACATCCATAATTACTTTAATCAGTTTGACACAGCAAGAACGACTGTCATCGCAACAAACGACTACGATCAACCTGTTACAATTCGTATGCAAATCGGTAAAGGGAATCTGATTTTAAACAGCACTCCGCTAATTTTTTCGAACATTTACCTCTTGTCAGTGAACAACCACGAATTCATTGCAAAAACGTTGTCATATCTGCCAATTGCAAATGTAGCTTGGACTGAATATTATCATTTGGGCAGAATGGAAGTTGTAACTCCCTTGCGTTTTGTTTTGACGAACGAGCCGCTTCGATGGGCATACTATATTACTGCAATTTCAATTTTGCTTTTTATGCTTTTTGAAATGAAACGAAAACAGCGGATAATTCCCATCGTAAAGCCGTTAGCCAATACCACACTGGAGTTTGTCGGGACCATTGGCAATTTGTACTACCAAAGCGGCGAACATAAGAACATTGCAGAAAAAAAGATACATTTCTTTCTAGACCAGCTGCGATCGAAGTACTGGTTAAGCACGGTTCAACTGGATGAAACGTTTATCAACATCGCGTCAAAAAAAACAGGAAGGAGCGAAGAAGAAATGCGGGCGCTTGTAAATATCATTAATTCGATCCGGCCAAAAGATAAAATTTCGAAAGAGGAATTAATTGAATTAAATAATAGAATTGAAAAATTTAATGGAAAATCTAAGTGAGTTATGCAGGGTACGATCCCGTAACTTTCTCGTTTGAGTTTCATTCAAAATAAAATCATGGAAGAAAAAATTTTTGAAAATCGCGTTGACCTTACAACCCTCAGTAACAGTATCGTTAAGATTCGGGAGGAAATTGGGAAAATAATTATTGGCCAGGAAAAGATGGTCGACCTTCTGATAACTGCAATTTTGGCCGATGGTCATGTGTTGATTGAGGGCGTGCCAGGGGTAGCGAAGACTCTTACTGCAAAACTTCTTTCGAAGGTAATCTCGGTTAATTTTTCACGAATTCAATTCACTCCCGATCTAATGCCATCCGATGTATTGGGCACTTCTATCTTTAACATTAAGAAATCTGAGTTTGAGTTTAAAGCTGGTCCGATTTTTTCAAACATCGTCTTGATCGATGAGATCAACCGGGCGCCTGCAAAAACTCAGGCGGCCTTGTTTGAGGTAATGGAAGAACGTCAGGTAACGGTAGATGGTACAACATACGCGATGGAACATCCCTATATGGTCGTGGCAACACAAAATCCCATTGAGCATGAAGGCACATACCGGT
>DASQTN010000614.1:0-5834 GCA_035641895.1 Chryseolinea sp.
GCTTACTTAACATCGACAAATTTGATGCTCTCCCTGCTAATTGGGTTTAGGTTCAAGGATTTAGAAATGTCGAAACACAGTGCGGAGAAACGATAGTTTTCAAATTCGCCTGAATCACGACAATTTCGAATTTGATTGTGATATTCTTGAAGGCGGTCGGTAGAATACTGATATAGATTGTTTAACCGTCTACAAGGAATGAAGATATCCCAACTCAACAAGACGCTCCTCATCCTTTACTTCGTACGTTTTTCCGTTCGAAAGCAAATAGAGCCGGTCTGACAATTCAGTTACATGTCGGTGCATGTGGTCGGAGAGGATGATACCTTTTCTAACCTTGCATTGTGTAATGATATTTTTAAGCGTTTCAATGTGTACGGGCATCAACCCGGTAAAAGGTTCATCCAGGATACAAAATGGAGCCGGTGAATACAGAATTAACAGGGCTTCAATCAAGCGTAACGATCCTCCGGAAAGTTCATAAGATTTTAAATTGATGAACTCCTTTACTTCGGGAACAACAGAAATAATTTCATCGACATCTACTTTCAAGAGACGGAAAGCGGTGCGCAACGAAACGTATGAGGGAATGAGTTTGTCTTGTGGCAAATAGGCAATAATTCTTTTTTGGTTATAGTCTCCATGCATGGAGACGCCATTTATCCGAACCGACTTGTGGTCTGCTTCTAGCATTCCAAACACTACCTTCATCAATGAAGATTTTCCTGAGCCATTTCTTCCAAGGAGTCCCACCAGTTCTCCCTGTTGACATTCCATGTAAATACTGGAAAGTATTTTGCGTCCATCAAAACTCAAATCGAGGCTATCGAATTCAAGTATATTTTTCATGACGCGATTGCAATAGTGAGCCAGGACAGTAGAAACCAGATTACCATGTCAAGAATAAAGGTGTAAGTATATAATCTGCCTTTGCCATAGCCTAGATTTTTGAAAAAATAAAATTGGGCAGGACTGAAAATGTGTATAAAAAAACCGAGGAGTGTATTAGTAAAAACTTTTAACCAAAATATCAGTAACATGAACTGCCACGAACCGGAGGTCCAAATGAGCCAACACCCGAGGAAAGTGATGCCGAGCACAAGCCATAAAAAATTCCGGTAGAAGGTCAGGATAACACGCACGGCATGTTGAGGGGCAAATAATAGGCCATGTTATTGAGTTTTGCCGACAGCACGATTGTGTTATTCTAACGCTTTACACTCCCTCAAGAATATCGTGCCTGTTTGTTTTTATAGCGTTGCCTTGTTCATTTATAATGATGGTTTTTATTCTTAAAAGAGAGCGAGCCTCTGTGTTCAATCGGGTCTCTAAATGTTTTTACCTTAATGCCTAGCGCGTCATTTTTTTTCAGTCGCCCAACTTTTGTCATTAAAAACTCCGTGTATAACACGTTCCCTCGTCAACTTCTTCGGACATAAATTCATCCCTTCAATTCTCTAAAGGACTGATGAACACTCCACCGCCTTCCGTTCCTCCAACAATTTTATTACCGCTTATAGCGAGTGACAAAATTTCTTGATTCGTTAAGCCGGTGTTTACTGGCGTCCACACGGCGCCGCCGTCAGAGGATACGACCACACCGCCGCCAAAGGTTCCTGCAAAAATCCTGGTGCCGCTTATAACAAATGACGTAGTGTACCTGCTGAAGTTGGCGCCCACCCAGCTTGCACCACTATTGGTGGACCTGAAAATACCAGTGCTTGTTCCCGAAATTATAACTCCGTCCCTTGCAATGAGAGAAAGAACATTGTGGTTAGCTAACCCTGTATTCACTTCTTCCCAGTTTCCACCGTTGTCGGTGGAACGGAAAATTCCACCGTACGTTCCGGCAAATATTTCGCCGCCGTTTATCGCCAGGCAAGTAACATGAAGATCCGTTAAGCCGTTGCTAATATTAATCCAGTGTTCACCGTTATCGGTCGAGTAAAATACACCACCTCCGACTGTCCCTGCGTAAAAGTTACTTCCGCTAATGACGATGCAAGAAGGGCCTAAATGTTGCAGATCAGAAATCGGCGTCCAGTTTACACCGCTGTCGTGGGAAACAAAACTATTGCCGTCGGTCGCTTCCAAAATGGTATTGCCCTTAACAGCAAGTGCTGTTACAAATTGGTTGATCAGTTTTGTGTTTACCAGCGACCAATTCTTGCCGTCGTCGGTCGATTGGTAGAGACCTCCGTATGTTCCGGCAAAGATGCTTTCATTATTCACCGCTAACGATAAAACACTTTGATTTATCAGGCCCTCATTTGCCTGTTGCCAGTTTCCTCCCTTGTCCTTAGAATAAAATATACCGTCTACGGTTCCCGCATGAAGGTCGTTATCATCTAAGAGAAGTGAAAGGACAACGATATTCGTTAGACCTTTATTCATCTTTTCCCAGCTAACGCCATTGTCGGAGGAGTGAAATATGCCACCATTCGTGGCCGCAAAAATATCGTTATCGTTGGCGGCGAAGGAGGTGACAAGCAGATTGTTTATGGGTGTCTGCGTCCAGTTGTCTCCGTTGTCAGTTGAAACGAATACACCGCCTCCCCGCGTACCCGCAAATAGATGGCCGCCATTTGCGACAAAAGAAGTGATGTTGAGATTGGTCATGCCAGTATTTACTTGAGTCCAGCTGTTGCCGTCGACCGAGCGGAAGATACCGCTTCCTTCTGTTCCGGCAAAAACGCTATTGTCAATAACTGCGAGAGAGATCACGTCCAGATCTGTTAGTCCGGAGTTCAGGGCCGTCCAATTCGCGCCTTCATCCGTAGAGCGGAAGACCCCACCATACCTTCCTGCTAAAAGGGTTTCACCGTTTAGTACAAGTGAATTAACGCTCATGCCAGATTTAGCTTCTGTCCATTTTGTCCCGTTATCTCTGGAAACTAATACCTCGTTAAATGTGCCGGCAAAGACAGTGTTGCCCTTCGTGACAATTGATGTTATGCCATATTCTTTTGTAACCTTGGTCCAACTGCCGCCATTATCTTCGGACAAAAAGATACCGTTATACGTCCCCGCCAAAACATGGTTGCCACTTAACGCAAGGGCAGTGACGTCGCCTCCTAAGGGTCCATTAGTTTGTGACCAATTCAAAGCGAACGGACCTGAAGCTGCGGGGTCTGGATTGTCATTGCACCCAACGAGAAGTGGCCAACAAAACAAACAGAATATTGATATTTTGGAAATCATATGAACTAACGGCTTATTGCTTAAGGTAATATTTTTTCAACTTTTAACGCATGCAGTGTCGGGAACATACAATTTACTTTAGTCATCTGTGCTGAGAAGATTTCCTTTGATGAGTGTAAGAGTATGAATCCTCATTGGTTTATATACGACTAAGACCTGTTTGGTCACCATCAAATAAAATCTATCAGAAAATAATTCATTTGGTAAATGCATGTGTTGTAAGATTTTTCAAGGAGTTAAGTAACCATCAATACGCTGTAAAGCTTATTCAAAGCACCTCCTGCGAAAAAGTAACTCCCGTCTGGTCACCTAGTTTAATAATGACAGACAGGGCCGGAATGTAAAGATAGTCTTTGAGTTGAATTAACTCGCTTGTAAAACGCTCATCTTCTATTTTGTAGTCCTTAATGCTTTTAGTGCAACCTGTCGGTATTTACAGAAAGAAAGATGATGGATTATTTTCTTAATGGGTCAGTGATCAGTGATTCCTTAAAATTTTTTCTCACTTGCGAGTAACGGCTGTGATTAAAAACGCTTTCAACGTCCAAGGTTCTTCATTAAACTTCGGTATTAAAGAGCTCCGCAAGCTTTCAAAACATTTTCGCGATCACATTTCCTACTGCCTGCAAAAGTGGAGCTTCTCTCATATCCCAAAGAATTTTCTGTAGCACCATGAACGCGAACAGCAGCAAGAAGGGACTGAGCCGTTTAGATTTCCACGAATCACCTATCGTAATGACACCGGCAATAAATATGTTAGCGTTTCTATCAAAGGAGTGACTATCTGCATGACTAATTTCGAAGTAGCTTATCAACACCCTGACCAATGCCGGAGCGATCAATAGCAATGCAGTGCCACACATAAAGCGCGCATGCAACCCTGGGCTTTTTCTGTAGTACATGGCTAGAAAATATAACACGGCAAAAAAAACCATCAGCCGGAAGTTGATCGATATCCATGATATCACAGCTTTTGTTTGTCCTCCTTTTGCCAGGTAAACATCATAACGGGATTGGATGAGCAAATAGATAGATAGTAATACCAATGGGGCCAACACATAGCTCAAGCTACCGATACGCCGGTGGAGTTTGATCTTTCGTTTTAGAATAAGCAGTGGTTGCACCAACAGCATCAGTAACCAAGCCATCATCATCATGCCATGAAAATGCTGTGCGGTTGTAAAGCCATCAAATGTTGGGAAAAAGTGAATGTAGGTTTTGGAGAAACCGATGTGGGCAAGAACGATAAGCACAATGACGCCAACTATTACCCCTTTCAAAACTGCAGGTGAAATGAACGGGTCGTTCAGTGGAATATTCTCGGGTACTCTCCCTCTTTCTTTTGAGAAAACTCTCTGCGCTTTCATTATTTAATACCGTTGGGTAATAGTTTTTCGCTGTCGTTCTTTTCGCCGCACGATTTTTCCGCGCTGCTTGAGCTATGTTAGTTGAAATCCCTTTATCGTAAAACATCTAACCCTTTTAGGCATGAGGTAACGGCTGGCTTCAGCTGTATCCGACGGTCGACTAATACCAATATTTCGGTCAAGCTCTGTGATAGTCAGGCCGCCAGTTCTTGATTAACCTTTTTATTTCATCGGGTTGTAAATTTTGTTCAATTGCCTTTTCGGTTAAGGAAACGAATTCCTCATCAGGTGCAAATCGAAGAGCGATAATTTGATATAGCGAAAGACCTTGGTTTAATCGCTTGCCAGTAAGTATGAAGTAGCGCAAATTTTCTTCAGCCCTGATTGCTCTGTCTTGAGCTTTCAAAGCGAATGATCGGCAATGAAACGATACGCTAATTAGTGTCAATACCATTAGGATAAACAACGAAGGAAGCAGATAAGACTTGTCTTTATTCATTAAGAAATAGAGAATCGATCCTAGAAGCAATGCCGCCATTGCAGCAAAAGTTAGTAAGTGATACAACGGGACCAAATGCCTATGATTTGAATACTCTTGTTTTACTTTCTTCATATGGTTCATTTTGATTGCCGATAACGTTTATGCATGTGACTTAGTAACCGCGTCACTGTCCACGTTGCTGAACTAAATTAGATAAAAATGCAGTATCCACCCTTTTAACATATGCATTCAGCGCCATTTCTTTTACATCTGTTGCCAGTAGTAGGGTCTTTCTCTTCCCCGTCATTCGTAACGTCGTCTGTTGCTCCCGTTAATCATCGGGAGGGCTTTTTTAATCTATTCTTGAAGCTACTAAAGGAGCCTTTCCTATCCAGTCAGTAGATGCTACTTGTTGCACCAAAAACAGACCTAAGTCTTCAAGCATGATCGTTGTGCCAGGCATTTTTGTATCATTGGCTAAAACATTTCCGGAACCACTCTTTGACGAAAAAAATGCTGGTCGGACAAATGTCCAATCAAAACTTTTTTCGCTTAATACTGCGGCCATCACTGCCTCATTCACTAATTTTTTCTCTTTGAAAAATAGGTTAACAAGAATCCTTATAAATTTTCTTTGAAAATCTAATTTTTCATGAGGAAGGTGTATTACTGCCAAAGAAATGTTGATAAGTCTTGTTATGCCCAGTTGTTTCATTTTACTTACCAAGATGGGCCCTATTTGTTTAAATTTTTCAACTTGATTGCTCTCTTTTACAGCACCTGAT